>JAZOLP010000062.1:0-68445 GCA_045653225.1 Bacilli bacterium | reverse complement strand
CCTATTGAATTTTTTGAATCGGTAAAATATTACTCAGGAGACCGCAGCCCGATTGATAACTGTAAAGACGCCAATGGTGTCTCATACGCGTGGCAGCATCATAAAGGCAGAAATCCGCACCATTGGGAATATTGGGTTGACGAAGTTGGTTCAGAAAATCCAGTAGGCAGACTAATGCCTTATAAGTATGCTGTTGAAATGATTTGCGATTATATTGGCGCAGGTCAAGCATACGAAAAAGAGAACTGGAGTCCTATGTCTCAATACAAATGGTGGCAGAAGAAAAAGAAACACGTAAGAATGCATCCTCAAATCTATACTTTTGTTGATATTTGTATGGCTGAATTATGGGCTATGGGTGTAGACTTTATTTTAAATCCAGATAGATTAAAACATATTTGGAGGTCACTCGGTTTATGATTATTTACACAGATGGAAGTTGCATAGGCGACCGCAGTGGCGGGTTTGGCGTCGTAGTTCTCAATGACCGCGAAGAAATTCAAGAGCTTCATTCAGAACAAATAAACGAGACAACAAATAATCGTGAAGAGCTTAAAGCCATTATCTATGCAACTAAGCACTTCGGTAAAACAATGTTTGATTTTGAATATGAAGTTCCAATTGTTTACTCTGATTCTGCATATTGCGTTAACACTCTTACAAATTGGATGTATGGATGGGAAGAAAGAGGATGGCTAAAAGCAGATAATAAAGTGCCTGAAAATTTAGATTTAATAAAAGAATATTTTGAATTATCAAAATTAAGTAAAATAGATTTGCGTAAGTGTGCAGGACATAGTGGAAATAAATGGAACGATCTTGCCGATGCACTTGCAACAAATAGAATAGGGAAAAAGGAGGAAACATTAATTGCAGAACACTACAAAAAACCTCTATAATGAAAAATCAATCGAATCTCTCTCTCCTCTGGAGTTTACTCGTCTTAGACCAGGCGTGTACTGTGGAGACACAACATATTCGACTCAGCTCTTGGTTGAAATTTTATCAAACGCAATTGATGAATTTAACGCGGGACACGGCAATAAAATTAAAGTTACGATAGATAAGGATATAGTTACAATCACTGACTTTGGTCAAGGTTTTATTCCAAACTCATTTAGAGAAGATGGAAAAACAATTCTTGAAGCCGCGTTTAGCGTACTCAATACCAGTGGTAAGTATAGAGATGATGGCGCATACGAAGGAACTTCATTAGGTTCTTTTGGAATAGGCTCGAAGATTACAACATATTTAAGTC
Organism: Bacilli bacterium; assembly: GCA_045653225.1. Lineage (GTDB taxonomy): Bacteria > Bacillota_I > Bacilli_A > ML615J-28 > CAG-313 > UBA1737. Next base: position 67,187 of record JAZOLP010000062.1, on the reverse strand, counting down.
ATTGGCTACACGTTTGGACTACAAGAGATGGTCTTTGTGAGCATATTAGTTTCCGCGAAGGAGAATTTGAATCGCGAGAAGTACTAGAAATGAATAAAGCTGTTTCTGGAACAACAGTTCAATGGCAGCCAAGCGAAGAATTTTTCACCCATACAGAGGTAGATAAAAATGCCATTATAAAACTGTTTGAAACAATTACTTGTCTTTGTCCAGGTCTTGAAATTGAATTTAACGATTTAGATAAACAAAAAACAATAAGCTATTTATCTAAAAATGGTTTAATGGATTATGTAGACAAAAATACAAAAGACAAAGAATTATTAAATAATCGTTTAAATATAAGTGAAGAAAGCGGAAAAAACAAAATTAATCTATGTTTAACATATACAACAGATTATAGTGCTACAATAGTACCTTATGTAAATACTGGTTTAACAGATAGCGGCCCGCACATCACTTTATTTAAAACAATTATTACAAGAGAGTTCAATAAATTCTTTAGAGAGAAAAAATATTTAAAAGATAAAGACGAAAACTTATCAGGCGATGATATTCAAGAAGGAATGTATCTGGTATTTAACTTAACCACTTCTGGTGTTAAGTATGACGCACAAGTTAAGAGTAGAGTAACCGGTATTGATGTTAAAGATTTGGCTCAAATTTTTACAGAACATTTACAAAAATGGTTAACCGCAAATGAAAAAGATATTAAAGGAATCGCGGAAAAAGCACTCAGCGCAAGAAAAGCGAGAGAAGCTGCTAAGAAAGCCAGAGACGCAGTTAGAAATAAAGAAACTAAAAAGCAGAAAGCTTTAAAATTTGACAGTAAACTTGCAGATTGTTATAGTAAAGATAGAAGCAAATGTGAAATCTATGTTACTGAAGGAGATAGTGCTTCTGGTAATCTTAAAACCGCAAGAAATAATGAATTTCAAGCCGTTATGCCAGTTAGAGGAAAAATCTTAAACACTCAAAAAGCAACATTGGACCAGATACAAAAAAATGCTGAAATAATGACAATGATTGATGCTTTTGGTTTAACTATTGACCATAAAACAATGAAAATCACCTATAAGCCCGAAGATTTAAGATATGATAAAATTATTATTATGAGCGACGCAGATACAGATGGAAGCCATATAAAGAATTTGTTCTATACATTCATCTGGAATTTTTGTCCACAATTAATTATAGATGGTCATATTTACGCGGGCGTACCTCCTCTTTACAAAGTGACGATAGGTAAAGAATATAAATACTTAAAAAATGACGAAGCGCTCGAAGAGTTTAGAAAAGCTAACTCAGGAAAAAAATATCTGGTTAACAGACTAAAAGGTCTTGGTGAGATGTCTATAGACGAGACAGAAGAAACTTTAACTGACCCAAATGGCAGAATTATCAAAAAAATTACTGTCACAGATATTGGCGCGGCAAACCAGTTATTTGAAGATTTAATGGGCAGCGCAGTTACTCCAAGAAAGAATTATATTAAACAACATAGTAAGGAGGCTATTGGTAATGTATAATGATTTAATAAATGAATTAGGAACGAATTTTATTGAATATGCAGTTGCGGTTAATACGGATAGAAGTATTCCAAACGCAACAGACGGTTTAAAGCCAGTAGCAAAAAGACTTCTTTACTGTAGTTTTGAACGCGGATTTAAATATGAAAAACCGCACGTAAAATGCGCGAACATCGTTGGCAATACAATGGCTGACTGGCATCCGCACGGAGACTCTTCTATTTATGGTGCGCTCGTTAGACTATCGCAGCCCTGGGTTATGAGATATCCTTTAATTGATTTTCACGGTTCAAATGGTAATATTGATGGTGATGGTCCTGCCGCGTATCGTTATACTGAAGCAAGATTATCGAAGTTAACAGAAGATGGAATGCTTGGTGGCATTAAAAAAGATAACGTTGATTTTATTCCAAACTATTCTGAAACAAAAGAAGAGCCTGTAGAATTACCTGCGATTTTTCCGAATTTGCTTTGTAATCCGAATTCAGGTATTGGTGTCGCAATAGCAAGTTCTTGGGCATGTCACAACTTAACTGAGGTAGCTCAAGCAATCTATGATTATATCGACGGCAAAGAACCTATGCTACTAGGCCCTGATTTTCCAACTGGCGGTATTATCATTAATAAAAATGATATTCCTGCTATTATGAAAACAGGACACGGAACAGTAAAAATTAGAGGTAGGTATACTATTGAAAAAAATAATCTTGTGTTTACCGAAATTCCTTATGGTGTAGGAACAGAAGCTTTGATGTCTCAAATTGGAGAATTATGTGATAAAGAAGAATTGTCTGGTATTTTAGATATTAGAAATGAAAGTAATAAAAAAGGTTTTAGATTAGTAATTGAATGCGATAAAAACACTCCAATCAATACAATAATTACAAATCTTTTTGCTAAGACAAGTTTACAATCAAGCTTTTCTTATAATCAAGTTGCATTAGTAGATAAAACTCCAACAGAGTTAAACTTAAAGGATTGTATTAAAATATATGTTGATTATAATTCAAAATGCATTGTAAGAGAAGTGTCTTTTGATATTAAGAAAACTGAGCAAAGACTTCATATTATAGAGGGCTTATTTAAAGCTTTAGATATAATAGATGAAATTATCGCAATGATTAAGAAATCTGAATCGGCGGCCGCTGCTAAAGAAACTCTTAAAAATAAATGGGGATTCTCTGAAGAACAAGCTAAGGCTATTTTAGATATGAAATTATCCAAATTAGCTAAATTGGAGAAAGCTGAATTACAAAACGAAGCAGAAGAATTAAGAGCTTTGTTAATTACTTTAAAAGAAATACACGATAATCCTATTCCAGAATTAAGAAAAAGACTTGAAACACTCGTTAAAAAGTATGGTGATGCTAGAAAGACAGATTTGGTTCAACTTGCAGAAACAACAAAAGAGGAAAAAGAGATTGCAAATGTAACTCCAGAAGATGTTGTAGTTTGCATTAGCTCAAAAGGATACGCAAAAAGAATTCCAAAAACATCTTTCCGCACTCAAAGACGCGGTGGAAAAGGAGTTAAAGTACAAGAAGATAATACTAAATGGGTATTTAAAACGAATACTATAGATACACTTATGGTATTTACTTCTAAATGTAAAGCATATAATGTATTAGTTAATGACTTACCTATTGGTACAAATACCGCGAAAGGTACTCATTTAAACACTTTAATTAATTTAGAAACCGACGAAGAAATAATGGCAGTTTCTAATTTATATAGAAATACAGAAGCTAAATATGTTGTGTTTATTACAAAACAAGGTATCGTAAAAAAAGTAAATTTAGATGAATTTGCTTCAAAAAGAAAAAATGGTATTATAGCTATTACTCTTAAAGAAGGAGATATTTTAACTAAAGTTACTTTTGCAAATGAAGAAGATTTAATTATAACCACAAATAAAGCTCAATCATTGCGCTTTTCGTTAAAAGATTTAGGTGCTTCTTCAAGAATCGCAAAAGGCGTGAAAGGTATTAACTTAGGAAATGATGACTATGTCATTGATGCTCTTCCAATTAAACACGATAGTGATTATTTAGCTACATTTACCGCCAACGGAATGTGTAAAAAAACTCCATTAAAAGAATTTCCAATTCAATCAAAAGGCGGAAAAGGTTTAATTTCTCATAAAAACGCAAATCTTGTAGGTACTTTACTTGTTGATGATAATGATGAAATATTAATAATCGGTTCACATAAGTCACTTTGTATTCTTGCTAAAGACATACCTGCGGCCGGCCGCAACACTCAAGGAGTCAACGCGATAGAAGGAGACATTGTCTCAGTATCCAAGATTTGACTTTGAAAAAAATTTTGATTAAACTATTATAGAGAAGAGAAGAGAAAAACAAAAAAATTCCTCAGGAGAAATTATATATATGTATAACAATGCAAAGATGATACCCGCTATGAAAATATGGAAAGCTGAAGGGAATAACACCCTAAAGCTTTCTTCTATTCTCGCGGCTGGTGGGTATTTTGGTCAATTGAAAAAAGATGGTTACTTCTATCAGTTTGAAAAAACTCCTAGCGGTAATGGATATTTATTTAGCCGCAATATTAGTAGAACAACAGGAATGTTAACTGAAAAAAGTGCTAATGTTCCTCATATTATGGAAACACTAAATAAACTCCCATCTGATACAATTATTTTGGGAGAAATATACTTTCCAGGCAAAACATCAAAAGATGTAACTAAAATTATGGGATGTTTGCCGGAAGAAGCTATAAAGCGCCAAGAAAAATACGGTAAAATCTATTATTATATTCACGATTTAATTTATTATAATTATGAAGATTATCAGCAAAAAGGTGCTTATGAGCGATATTTAAAATTGAAAGAAATATTTGAAGAATACAACTTAGGAGAAAATCCTTATATTCAACTTGCAGATATTGAAGAAGATAATCTATTAGACTTCGCAAATAACGCATTATCCGCAGGAGAAGAGGGAGTTGTTCTTAAAAAACGAGATTGTCCATATTATCCAGATAAAAGACCTGCTTGGTCAATGATAAAAATTAAAAAGTCTGATACTGTTGATGCTTTTATTATTGGGTATGAACAAGCAGAAAGAGTTTATACGGGCAAAGAATTAGAAACTTGGCCGTATTGGGAAGAAAAAGCTGAAGACGGCGAATGGTATAAAGCTATTGGCGACTATTTTGAGGCCCATCAACATAATCCGCACTTGTACCGCCCTATTACAAAAGGTTATTATAATAATTGGATAACCCGCATTAGGGTAGGCGCATATTTGGACAATGGTGAAATTAAAGATATTGGATTGGTGCATTCTGGCTTAACTGACGAGATGTGTGATAAATTTGCCAGAGAACCAGAGAAATATCTCCATAAAGTTATAGAAATCTCTTGCATGGAAAAGGATAATAACGAAAAAACTTTACGCCACGCTTCTTTTAAGCGTTTTAGAGAGGATAAGAATGACTCTGATTGCAAGATATCAGAAATATTTCAGTGAATTAAGTTGTAAATCTAAAAAATTTTTCATATAATATATACATAAGGTAAAGACAATGAGAAAAAAAGAAATTATAAAAATTGCTACAAAAATGTTAGTTTATGAAAAAATTTTACAGAACCCAAATTCCTCAAAAGAGGAAAAGTTAGATGCGGAAAAAAGTATGCAAAAATTAGCTGACATAGTATTTGAGCAAGAAAATCCACTCGATATTATGAGTGAAATTGATATTTATATACAAGAAAGAATTTGATATCTAAAAAAATTTTTTGTATAATAATACCAGAAAATAAGAGATTTATCTTATAAATAAAAAATATTAAATTAAAAGGAGTAAGAAAACAATGAAATTATCAGAAAATTCAAAGAAAGTTATTACATTTTTACAGGGTATTGGCGATGCTAATGTAACAGCTGCAGATGTTGCTGCTGAACTCGGTATTGCAGACAAGAGAGTGGTTGACGGAACATTCACATACCTTCAGAAGAACGAACTTGGCAAAAGAGTAGAAGCTGAAATCGAACTCGAAGATGGTACACATAAGAAAGTTAAGTTCCTTAAACTTACAGATGCTGGTAAAGCTATCGACCCTAACGCTTCAGAAGACGCTGAATAATAATACTAAGAGGTAGTGCTTCTACTACCTCTTATTTTTTTATCTATGACAATAATATTACTAATATTTGGAATTGGTCTGGGAATAGGTGGAACCTATTTAATATTAAGACCAAAATTAAAAATCACAAAAAGCACAATAAATGAATTAAATAAAGAAATTTCTTATAAAGAAATTCGTTTAGCTGAGCTTGATGCTTATAATTTAGAAGCTGAACAACATTTAATTAACATTAAAAATACTTGTGATAAAAAAGAAACAGAATCTGAAATATTAGATCAGAAAATAATTCATTTAACTCAATTATGTCAACAAGCAGATAAAAACTATCAAGACAAGATAAGTTTTGAAAAAGAAAAAATAGAAAAAGCAAAAGAAGAATTGAAAAATGATTTAGAAAATGCAAAAAATGATTTTTATAATGAATATTCAAGTATAATGAAAGATGCTGCAATTGCTTTATCTAACAATATGAATCTTGAAATAAATAAAATAAACGAAGCAAAAATTGAGTTAAATAAATATCAGACACTCGCGGCCGCTGCTCAAGAAGATTTGAAACGCGAAGAAAAGAAAAGAACCCAGTCAGAATTTTTTAGGCTACAAATTCCGCAACAAGATTTAGAAGATATTAATAAGTTGCGCGAATTATCAGAAAAGTTAAACAATAAAGAGGTTTTAAATAAGCTTATTTGGAAAACTTATTTTGAAAAGCCTACTAATGATTTAATAGGTAGACAAATTTCTAAACCTACTACTGGTATTTATAAAATTCAAGACATCGAATCAGGAAGAATTTATATTGGGCAATGCGTTTCTCTCGCAGATAGATGGAAACAACACATTAAGAGAGGATTACACGCAGAGACCCCGCTTAATAATAAGTTATATCCCGCCCTTTGGGAAAAAGGTGTAGAGAATTTCTCTTTTGAATTAATTGAAGAATGCGCGAGAGCAGATTTAAACGAAAGAGAAAAATTTTGGATTGAATACTTTGATTCAAAAAATTGGGGATATAATGTTACAGGAGGAAACGGATAATGGGTAAAATAACAGTACATCCCGCGACCACTATTAACCCAATTACTCTTATGGGTGAAATGGCTGGTACTTGCTGGGGTGCAGATACTTCTGATAGTGAAAAAAATTATTTGCGTGGATTAGATTGTTTAGAATCTCAACACGGTAGAGTATCTGAATATCCGCAAGTATATATCATATTAGAAGGATATAGTGCAAAAGTAATTCGTGAGCTATATACTCACATTGGTGGTTCTCCAACTCGATTACAAGCCAGCACAAGATATATTGAGTATGGAAATTTTGAGTATGTGACACCGCCAAAACTCTATGAAAATCAAGCAGCTTTAGAAATTTATGACAGATGCATGAGCTATATTTCAGAAGCTGTTAAAAATTTAGAGGCTATTGGATTTACCAAAGAGGATGCTTCAATGTTACTTCCTCTTGGTATGACTACAAAAGTAGTTATTAGAACCAATCTCCGCAATTTAATAGATATGTCTCATCAAAGAAAATGTCAACGTGCCTTTTGGGAATTTAGAGACTTGTTTGATGATATAGAAACAGCTTTATCAGATTATTCTGCTCAGTGGCAATATTGCGTAACAAAATACTTTGTTCCAAAATGTAAATATCTTGGATATTGTCCTGAAAAGCATTCTTGTAAAAACAGTTGATTATATTTAAAATTTATAGTATTATATTTATATAAAGATGAAAGGAATGTATAAATAAATGACTATTAAAGAAGAATTTTTCAATTATTTTGATTATTTGGTAAAAAATTGTAAAGAACCAACAACTGTTCCAGAAAATGTAGCACAATTTTTGGAAGTATTAAAAGAAACAAAAGAAAAAGAAACAACAGGTTTAACTGATAATGGTAAGCTTATTTTACAGTATATGCAGCAAGAAGATACTAAACCCTTATTAAAAGCAAAAGATATCGCTGATGGTCTTGGAGTTTCAGCAAGAACAGTATCTGGCGCGATGAGAAAATTAGTATCTGATGAATATGTTGAAAAAATAAGCACAGATCCAATTATATATAGCTTAACAGAAAAAGGAAAAAATTATAAAGGAGAGTAATATTAATTTATGAAAAAGTTAGTAAACACTTATAATGTAGAAGGATATCTTCATTCTCACAAATTAGAAAAGAAAACAGTACAAAACAAAGAATCAGAAAATTTTGGAAAAGAATTTATTGCAGGTTCAGTAAATATTGCGACAGATGAAGCTTGTAATAATATTGTTACAGTATATTATACTTATGTAGTAGCTGATAAAAAAGATGGCGGACCAAACCCTAACTTTAATATGCTTTTAAATATTATTGACGGTAAATTTAAAACATTAATGGATAGTTCAAAAGCTGAAGCTGCTAAAATGAAACTCAATACATCACTTGTACTTAACGAATGGTACGATCAAAATGATGAATTAGTTTCAAGACTTAGAGCAGAAGGTGGATTTGTTAGAAAAGTTGATGAACTCAATGAAGATGAATCTAAGAGAAATTTATTTAGAACAGATATGATTATCACAGGCGTTAAAGAAGTTGAAGGTGACCCAGAGAAAAACAAAGAAGCCAAAGTAGTTATTAGCGGTCATATTTTCACATTTAGAAATGAAATTCTTCCAGTTAGTTTTTCAGTTTATAATGAAGCAGGTAAGAGTTTCTTCTTAGGTCTTGATGCTTCTTCTAAAAATCCTTATTTCTCAAAAGTTGGCGGTTCACAGGTATCTTTAATCGTAAATAGCGTTAAAATTGAACACAATGCTTTTGGTAATGATATTGTTACAGAAAGCAAATACACAAGCAAAGATTTTGTAGTTGATTATGCAGACCCAGACTCACCAGCTTGGGATACAGAAGACTCAATCCTTGCTACTGAAGTTGCAAAAATGTTAAGTGATAGACAAGTTAAACTTGCTACATTAAAACAGAAAAAAGAAGAAAGAAAAACAGCACCTGCGGCAGCTCCTGTTGCACAGGCTGGTGCATTCCCAGGATTTTGATTTGGAGGTAAGCGACTATGGCAATTAATTTATTAGCAATTGAACCACACAAAGTTAGTCGCGACCTTAGCGGCTATATAACATACATTTATGGCAAGGGCGGTATCGGTAAAACCACCCTTGCTACCAAAGCGCCAAATGCATTGTTAATCGCAACAGAAAAAGGTTATAATGCATTACCTGGAGTTATGCCAATTGACGTAACTTCTTGGGCAGAAATGCGTCAGGTTAGAAATGAGCTTAAGAAGCCTCAAGTTAAAGAAAAATATCAAACAGTTATTATTGATACTATTGATATTGCCGCGGCGATGTGCGAAAAATATATTTGTAGCCAGAATGACGTTGAAAAAATTGGCGAAATTCCATATGGTCAGGGTTGGACACTTTTAAAGCGTGAATTTGAAGATATGTTCCGCTCAATGGCGCAAATGGGTTATGCAGTATTCTTTATTTCACACGATAAAGACAAAACATTTAAAAGAGAAGATGGTACAGAATATAATATGATTATTCCATCTTGCCCATCAACTTGCGGAGAAATTATTAAAAATATGGTTGATATTATGGCTTATGCTCATCAAAAAGTTATTGATGGTGTTCCAAAAAGAATATTAACTTTCCGCAGTTTAGATGGTACTGTTGATTGTAAGAGCAGATTTAGGTATATGCCTCCTGCTGTTGAACTTTCATATGAGAATTTAGTTAAAGCATTAAATGAAGCTATTGATATGGAAGCACAGGAAACAGAAGGAAAATTTATCACAAATGAAAGAAATCAAACATCTGTAAGAATTGAAAAAACATTTGAACAGATTATGAATGATTTTAACGAAGTAGTTAATGCAATGATGACTGCAGATGCAAACAATGCAGCAAAAATTACTGCAACTGTTGAAAGATATCTTGGTAAAGGTAAAAAGGTTGCAGAGTGTACGGAAAGACAAGCAGAAATTGTTTCTCTTATCACAGAAGAGTTAAAGAGCCTGAATTAAGGCTCTTTGATTTTTTTTATAAATTATGATAATATAAATTTATAAAAGGAGTGAGAAAATGGCTCTTGTAACTTGTCCGTTTTGTAAGGAAAAGTTTAATCGTGAGAAAGAAGAGTTTGTTCAAATCGCTTCTCGCAGATATGCTCATCCGCACTGCTATCAAAAATCAATAGAAGACGCGGAGAAAAATGCTCAAGATTATCATACATTAACATTGCTTATCAGGAATTTATTTAAATTAGAGCGGTTAACACCTTTAATTGAAAAACAAATTAAAGATTTATATGAAAAGAATAACTATAGTTATATGGGTATTGTAAAATCTTTAATATACTTTTATCAAGTGCAAGGCAACTCAACAGATAAATCAAACGGCGGAATAGGTATTGTTCCTTATGTATATGATAAAGCAATGTCTTATTTTGATGAATTAGAAAAAATCAAACAAAATAATAAAGATAAAATATTTACAAATGAAAAAGAGACGGTGGTTATTCCTGTTCCAACAGTAAGAAAAAGAAGCAAGAATTTACCGTTTGCATTTTTAATGGAGGAAGATAACAATGGCGAAACAGAGTAAATATGTAAATACTTTAGCAACAATGCAAGTCATTGGTAATATTTATAATAATCCTTCTCTTTTGGAATTTGAACAATATCATTTTGTTGAAGAAGATTTTTATTCTGATTTTCATAAAGTGATATTTGGTACGATTTATCAACTATATAAAGCTGGTACAAAAAAAGTATTTGTTGAAGATATAGAAAATTTTCTTTCTTCAAGAGATAAATGGTTTGGAGTTTATAAAGCAAATAATGGCGCAGAATATTTACAAAAAGTATCTGAATTAGCAAAAACAGAAAATTTTAATTTCTATTATGATAGATTAAAGAAAATGAGTTTGTTGCGCGCTTATGAAAATATTGGCTTTGATATGAGTTTTATTTATGACCCAGATAATGTATTTGATGCGAATGTTTTACAAGAACAAGAAGATTATCTAAATACTTGTACTTTTGAAGAGTTAGTTAATCGTATTGAGTTATACTTTGAGCAAGTTAAACAAAAGTATTCAGAGAATTTAGCTTCTGAAAATTATCAGGCTGGTGAAGGAATTTATGATTTAATTGAAAGATTAAAAAATGTTCCTGATGTGGGGCTGCCGCTTTACGGAAATTTAGTTAATACAGTTTCTCGCGGTGCCCGTTTAAAGAAGTTTTATCTTCGTTCCGCGCCAACAGGTGTGGGAAAAAGTAGAACCCAAATTGCGGATGCGTGTTATATCGCGTGCTCCCACATATTTGATGAAAACTTTGGCTGGATAAAAACAGGTGGAGAACATCCAACTCTTTATATTTCTACTGAGTTAGAGATAGACGAAGTTCAAACTATGATGCTAGCTTTCTTATCAAACGTCGAGGAAGATCATATATTAGACGGTAAGTATGAAGAAGGCGAGTATGAAAGAGTTTTAGAAGCTGCGAGAATTTTGGAAAAAGCTCCTTTGAGAATTGAATTATTACCAAACTTCTCTTTACAAGATATTGAAAACACAATCAAAGGTGCTATTAGAGATTATGGCGTCCAGTATGTGTTTTATGATTATCTTCATAGTAGTTTAAAAATACTTGAAGAAGTTTCAAAAGTAACAAATGGAATGAAATTGCGTGAAGACAATATCTTATTTATGATTTCCGCAAAATTAAAAGATATTTGTAATCAATATGGAATTTTTCTTATGTCTAGTACGCAGTTAAGTAATGATTACAAAGACGCGGAAACTCCAGACCAAGGCTTGTTGCGTGGATCAAAAGCTATCGCTGATAAGATTGATTTGGGTTTACATCTACTCCCTCTTACTCAAAAAGATTATGATGGAATAGATACTATATCAGGAAGCTCGTTTGTTCAGCCAAATTTAAAAATGGCTATATATAAGAATAGACGAGGAAAATATAAAGGTGTTTATTTATGGTGTAAAGCAAATCTTGGAACTTGTAGAGTTAATCCTCTATATGCGACAGATTTCCGCTATAATTTAATACCTATGAAAGAGTTAGAAATAATATTAGAAGATAAGGAAGGTTAACGAATATGTATCAGATGACAAGAACAATGTTTAATAATTTGGTAAAAGAAAGAAAAGGGAATGAATTAAAAATGAATCCTTATAAATATGTTTGTAAAATTGTAAATGAACAATTTGGTATAAAAGGTACTATTGAAAGAATCACCATAAAAGAATGATACAGTATGACAAAGATGCGATTAAAAGTGAATTAACTTTAGAACAAGTCTTTGATGTGCTTACAGAATTAGGTGGTGAGCCAACTTATTCTTCTTTTGGTATTATTTCAAGAACAATTTGTCATAATTATGCTCATGAAGGCTCTCGCAAATTGTATTACTATGAAAATTCACATTTATTTAATTGTTTTACAGGGTGCGGAGAAACCTTTGATATATTTGAATTAATTATAAAAGCAAAAAAGATTCAAGAAAATAAAGATTTAACTTTAATGAAAGCTGTTTTTTATTTAGTATATAAATTTAATTTAACAGGTAGCTATTCAAAAGAAGAAAAATATGAAATTGATGATTGGGAAATGTTGAAACATTTTGACAGTATTCGGGCAGAAACGAATAATACATTTATCACTTTACCCGAATATAATAAAGACATTTTAAATCATTTTACTCACCCTATTATTGAACCTTGGGAAAGAGATGGAATTTCTCGTGAAGTAATGCAAGAACACGATATAGGTTTTTATGCGGGAGATAGTCAAATTACAATTCCGCACTATGATATCAATGGTAGATTGATTGGTATAAGAGGAAGAGCTTTAGTACAAGCTGACGCAGAAATGTTTGGTAAATATAGACCTCTTTATATCAATGGTATCTTATATAATCACCCTTTAAGATATAATCTTTATAATTTAAACAATTCAAAAGATAATATTAAAAGATTAAAAAAAGCAATTATTGTTGAGGGAGAAAAAGGTACTTTATTATATTCTACTTATTTTGGAAAAGAAAATGATATATCTGTTGCGATTTGCGGCAGTTCAGTTTCTGAATATCAAATTGCCTTATTAATGTCTTGCGGAGCTGAAGAAATTATCATAGCTTTTGATAGACAATTTCAAGAAGTAGGGGATAAAGAATATAATCATTTAAAAGACAACATTCTAAAGATAAATAATAACTTTAAAAATTATGTTAATCTCTCTTTTATTTTTGATAAAGATATGATTACTTCTTATAAAGCTTGTCCTTTAGATGAAGGAAAAGATAAATTTTACAAATTATTTAAGGAGAGAATTGTTTTAGAATGAGATATCAATTAATAAATCCAGTGAGTAAAACAAAATCAACAATGCAACAAATTTTAAACAATAGAGGCATTGAAGATTGTACTCACTACTTAAATACAACAGAAGATGATGTGCGCGACCCGCTTCTGTTAAACAATATTCAAAAAGGCGCACAAATGTTAGTAAGACACATTAATAATGGTAGTAAAATATTAGTTATCGTTGACTGCGACGCGGATGGTTATACCTCTGCCGCAACTTTAATTAATTTTTTACATAGATTATTTCCTTCATTTGTAAAAAGTCGTTTAAGTTATAGACTTCACGAAGGAAAACAACACGGAATTTTAAGTTCGGCATCAGTTCCAGACGATATTGGTTTGGTCATTGCCCCAGATGCAAGTAGCAATGAATACGAGATACACGCAGAATTAGCTGAACGAGGAATAGATGTGTTGATACTGGATCATCACCACGCGGACCGTGAATCAGAATATGCGTGCGTTATAAACAATCAACTATGTGATTATCCCACTAAATCTTTATCTGGGGTTGGTGTAGTTTATAAATTTTGCCAATATCTTGATTCTGTAGCAAACACCGCGTATGCAGACGACTATTTAGATTTAGTTGCATGTGGGATGATTGCAGATATGTCAAGCTTACGCGATTATGAGACTAAACATTTAGTCCAAAAGGGATTAACAAATATTAAAAATCCTTTCATTTACACATTAAGTAAAAAGAATGCCTATTCATTGGGTGATGTGATTACGCCTATTGGCATAGCATTCTATATCGCACCTTATATTAATGCCACCGTTAGGTCTGGCACAATACAAGAAAAGCTGACACTGTTCGAGTCAATGATTGAATATCTGGCATACGAAGAAATTCCCTCGACAAAAAGAGGTTGCGCAGGTCAAAAAGAAACAAGAGCAGAACAAGCTTGCAGAAACTGTACCAATGTCAAGAATAGACAGACAAAAGCTACAGATGCTTGCTTAAACATAATCGAACAGAAAATAAAAGATTGTAATTTACTTGACAACCAAGTTCTTTTAGTTACCTTTCCAAAAGACGAAGAGAAAGCTGAAAAGAATATATTAGGTTTAATGGCTAACAAGATGGCTGCAAAATATCAAAAGCCAACTCTAATACTAAAAGAAAATGAAGATGGTTGTTACGCGGGTTCCGCTCGAGGAGTTAATAATTCTGAGTTAGCTGATTTCCGCGAGTTTGTTGGAAGCTATCCCAATGCGGAATACGCGACAGGACATGCCAATGCTTTTGGTACATCTATACCAAAAACTGATTTGAATAATTTTATTGCTTATTCAAATGATAAACTTGTAAATTATGACTTTTCTCCTTGCTACAAGGTTGATTTCATATTTGACTATGAGACTTTAAATCCTAACTCTATTTTAGAAATAGGAAAATATGAAACAATCTGGGGACAAGAGGTAGATGAGCCGTTGATTGCTATAGAAAATTTACAAATTACAAAAGATAATTTGTCTTTACTATCAAGAGACCGCAACCCTACTCTCAAAATCACGTTGAACAATGGAATAAGTTTAATTAGGTTTAAATCATCTGAACAAGAATATGAAAGTTTATTTTCAGATTTAGGTTGTGTAACTATTAATGTTGTTGGCTCTTGCCAAATCAACAAGTGGAAAGGTAATGAATATCCACAAATAAGAATTGAAGATTATGAAATTATAAATAGACAAAATTACTATTTTTAAATAACACAGCCTGACTATTTTTTAAACCAAAAAATAGAAAGGAATGATTATTTTGAAAAAACACTTATTAGTAGCAATATTAATTATTGTTGTTTTAGTTATTAGTGGGTTTGTAGTACGTGGAAGTTTTACAGAAACTGAAATAAAAGAGACTGGAATTTATACCGTATCAGCTGCGGAAGCGCCTATAACTTTCGTCCAGTTATATGCTGCAGACGGTAGAGCAGAAATGTTCCCTAGTCACATGAAAGAAGCGCAAATGTCCGTTGGTTGGTATGAAACCAAAAAGGATGTAGCAAAAAGTAAAATAACTCAAAAAGATATAGATGCACTTGCCGCGGTAATGTATATTGAAGCTCGCGGATTAGACACAAGAGAAGTTGCTATGGTAGCTTGGTGTGTACTGAATAGAGTAGACCGAGGCGATGGTTCTATTTCAGGAATATGCTATTCAAATCAATTCGCACTATATCATACAAATGCTGCATACCATAATAAAACTGTTTATGCTTGGCTCGCAGAAGATGTGTTAACTCGTTATTATTTAGAAAAAATGGGTGAAACTGCTGTTGGTCGTGTATTACCTCCCAATTATTATTACTTTACTGGAGATGGTAAACACAATTATTTCCGTGCAGATTTCTACGGACCAAAACAGTTAGACTCTTTATTTTGGATGGAAAATCCTTACAAACAGTAAGAGTAAGTTGATTTTATAATTAAATTATAGTATTATAGAGGTATAATAGAAGTAGTATTCTGTTATACCTCTTATTTTTTTTTAAAGAAAGGAAATTAATTATGGAATTAACGCAAAAGCAAAAAGAAGGATTGAAAATAGCTCTTGAAAGATTCCACGCGGGAGAAGTTTACACGTGTATCGCGGGTTATGCGGGAGTCGGGAAAAGTACGCTAATTCAATTTATTATAGACGCGCTTGGAGTGAATCCTGATATAGATGTTTGCTACTGCGCATATACCGGCAAAGCAGCAAATGTATTAAAAAGTAAAAATTGCCCAAACGCGATTACCGCTCATAAATTACTATATAAAGCAGAATTAATTGGAGATCATTTTATTTTTACTCCAAAAAGCCTTAGTGGAGAGTATAAAATTATTGTTGTTGACGAAGTGTCAATGTTACCAAAAGAAATGTGGGATTTACTCCTAACTCATGGAATTCATGTTTTGGCGTGCGGAGACCCATTTCAGTTACCTACTATTAATCCAGATGAAGATAATCATGTGCTGGACAATCCGCACATTTTTCTTGATGAAATTATGCGTCAGGCTGCGGACAATGAAATCATTAGATTGAGTTTTGATATTAGACAAGGTAATCCTATTAATACTTATAAAGGAAAAGATATACAAGTTATTGATAGTAAAGATCTTGTTACTGGTATGTACACTTGGGCAGATCAGATACTTTGCGCGACGAATAAAACTCGTACAAGTATTAATCAAGAAATGCGAAAAATACTTGGAAAAACAGGAGATCCGCAAGAAGGAGACAAATTAATTTGTTTACACAACAATTGGGAGATAACTGGTAGTGAAGGAACACCATTAACCAATGGAACGATATTAACTATTGACCATTGTGAGAGTGGTTTGGTATGGGTTCCACGATTTATCCATCAAAGACCTGTTCATACCATTAAAGGTCATTTTATAACTGATAGTGGAGAATCTTTCGCTGGTCTTACTTTAGATAAACAAACACTTACAACAGGAACTCCCACATTATCTCAAATTCAAAAAGCAAAACTTGGTAGATTAGGTTCAAAATACTATAGAGGCCCCGACATTTTAGATATGGACTATGCTTACGCAATTACAGGACACAAAGCGCAAGGTTCAGAATTTGAAAAGGTTTTGGTAATAGAAGAAAACTTCCCTGTCGTTCCAATAGAACACGCTAGATGGTTATATACTTGCGTAACGAGAGCAAGTAAACAATTAATATTAGTGAGGAAATAATAAAATGAAAGAAAAACAAATTATTTTAAGATGCCCTTACCGCTCAAAAGAAGAAACAAGAATTGAAAAAGGAAATTATTTTGAAGACCATATTAAAATAACTCACTTTTTACCTTGTTATAAAGAAGAATGCGGATTTTGGGATAATGATAAACAAATATGCTCATTAAATAGAAAGGATATGAATAATGGGACAATATACAAATAAAGGTTTATATAATAAATATAAAAAAAATAACAAAGAAAGAGAAGCATTAGATTATTATAGCACCCCAACAAATGAAGTAATCAATGCGATGTTAGCAGCTAACATTAATCTTGAAGATAAAATTGTGCTTGAACCTTGTGTTGGTGGCGGACATATGATGGAGGGTATTATCGCATATGAAAACACCATCTGGCCGCAAACCCCTCTTAAATTAATAGGTACAGACATTAAAGATAGAGGTTATTCTAAATCAGGAATTGAATTAATATATGGAGAACAATGTGATTTTCTATCTGATGACTATCCAATAGAGAAAGCAGATTTAATTATTATGAATCCTCCATACGCAACTATTGAACCTTTTGTAATTCGTGCACTTGAGATTGCTCCTGAAGTTTTAATGCTTGGCCGCACTCAATTTGTAGAAAGTGAAAGTCGTTATGAAAATATCTTTAAGGACAATCCGCCTGATAAAATATTTCAGTATGTAGATAGAATTCAATGTTACAAGAATGGAGACACTTCAATTACAGGTTCTTCTGCTCAAGCGTATGCGTGGTTTTATTGGAATCGCAATCAAACTTACGGAGGAACTTATTTAAATTGGCTAAGAAGGAGCGATAAACAATGAAGGTATTCTTTCATTATATAAGTGATTATGTACCAAAGTTTTGGGATATAAATGACCCCGAGAATAAAATGCAAGAAGCAATTAGAATTGCTTTAAAATTAAAGAATGAATTTAATGTTGAACCTTACTATTTTTATTTCACAAATGATATTGGAAAGAAAATAGAAGAAGGTAGATACTATCTTAATGGTAAAATTTTAAATAGTAGAGATATTAGAGCCACTGATAGGCAGCTATATAATTATTCAATAGAAAGACAATGGGATAAAATGATAACTGTCGCGCCAGAGGGACAAGCAGCAATTTATGAACCTTATTATGAAAATATTGATTCAAATATAAAGATATGATATTATAAAAGAAAAATGAAAAGGAGTGATGATGTGGGAAGATTTGATCCACATATACATACAACTTTATCAAATTTACGATTACTTGATTGTATCAATAACCCAGAAGCTATTATAGATCGTGCTGTTGAGCTTGGTTTATCTGGCATCGCGATTACAGACCATGAGGCTCTTTGCGCTCATGCAAAATGTAACTTTCACGCAGAAAAATATCCAGATTTTACTGTAGCACTCGGCAATGAAATTTATTTAACAGATGATAGAGAAAGAGGGCAAAAATATTATCATTTTATTTTAATCGCAAAAAACAAAGAAGGATACATTCAATTAAGAAAATTATCTTCTAACTCTTGGTTAAATGCATATTCAGATAGAGGATATGAAAGAGTTCCAACTCTTAAATCAGAATTAGAAGCTATTATAAAAGAAAATCCAGGAAATTTAATAGGAACCACCGCGTGTCTCGGCGGAGAACTCTCAACTCTGGTTTTAAGACTATGCCAGCTCGAGAACGCGCACGCGGATTTAGGAACTATTTTAGAAACAAAGCAAGAAATTGAAAAATTCATATTATTTTGCAAAGATTTATTTCACGATGATTTCTATATTGAAGTTGCTCCTGGTTGCTCTGAAGAGCAAGTTATAGTTAACAAGAGACTTAAAGATATCGCTGCGTACTATGGCATAAAAATAGTAATTGGCACAGATGCGCACTTTATGAAAAAAGATGATAGATATGTTCATAAAGCATATCTTAATTCAAGAGAGGGAGAAAGAGAAGTTGATGCTTTTTATGAATTTTCTTATCTTCAAACAAATGATGAAATTTATGAGAATTTAGGTAAATCGTTCGAGAAAGAATTTATTGATGAACTCTTTTCCAATTCAGAAGAAATTAACTCAAAAATAACTAGCTATAGCTTACGTCATAAACAAAAAATTCCAAAAGTCTCAGTAAAAAATTACCCTAAATCACTTTCACATTTTGGTGTTAATAATAGTGTTCGTGATGAATTAGACAATAATTACCCAACAATTCATTCGTTATTATTATCAAATGAAATTCAAGAGAGATATTGGGCTAATGAAGTTTTAAATGGTTTAATGAATATGGGTAAGTTTAGCGATGATAGGTATTTAGCAAGAGTAGAAGAAGAAGCTTCGGTTATTAAGTTTATAGGCGAACAATTAGAAGATTGTTTGTTTGCTTATTTTAATACTCTTCAACATTACATTAATTTATTCTGGGAGTGCGGAAGTATCGTAGGACCAGGTAGAGGTAGCGCAACTGGCTATCTTTCAAATTATTGTATGGGTATTACTCAATTAGACCCAATGAGATGGAACTTACCTGAATGGCGTTTTCTTAATCGCGAGCGTGCAGAATTACCGGATATAGATATAGATCTGGCCCCGTCTGCAAGACCACTCATCTTCTCAAAAATTCGCGAGGAGCGTGGAGAGTTAGGGCTTGTTCAAGTTAGTACATTTAAAACTGAAACAACAAAAAGTGCGATATTAACCGCGTGCCGCGGATACAGAAGTGAAGAATATCCAAGCGGAATTGATGTTGATGTCGCGCAATATATAAGTTCATTAATAGAACAAGAAAGAGGTTTTATCTTCTCACTTAAAGATACTATTTATGGTAATCCAGAAAAAGATAGAAAACCAAATAAAACTTTTATAAAAGAAGTAAGTATGTATCCAGGACTTTTGGATATTATGTTATCTATTGAAGGAATTATATGCGGCCGTTCGAGTCACGCGTCTGGTGTAATATTATATGATGACACATTATATGAAACTTCAGCGATCATGAGAACCCCATCAGGAGACTTAGTTACTCAATTTGATCTTCACGAGGCAGAAGCTTGCGGAGACACAAAGTATGACTTTCTTGTTACAGAAGTATGCGATAAAATTATTCAAGCAATGAAAATGCTTCAAATATATAAAGAAATACCAGATAATCTCTCAATTAGAGAAGTATATAATCAATATTTACATCCAGAAAAACTTGATTTATCGAATCAAAAAATTTGGGATGCAATAGGAAACGGAGAAGTTTTAGATATATTCCAATTTTGTACAGGTGTTGGTTTAGCAATAGCTAAAAAGCTTAAACCACAAAATATTCTTGAAATGACCGCGGCTTCCGCGATGATGAGATTAATGAGCGAAAAAGGTAAAGAATCTCAGCAAGACAAGTTTTATCGTATTCAGCACGAAGGATTAGATGTTTTTGAAGATGAAATGCGCAGCGCTGGAGTTGGTGATAAAATGCGCACAGCCTTGCATAAATATTGTGATGAATATTATGGATGCGTACCAATGCAGGAACAAATGATGCAAATTCTTATGGATCCTGATATCGCCGGATTTACACTGGGTGAAGCAAATGCCGCGCGTAAAATTGTTGCGAAGAAGCAAATGGATAAAATTCCAGAATTAAAAGAACAGTTATTCGCGCATATACCAAATACTCTGGAGGCTAACTATGTATGGGAAGCTGCGATAGCTCCGTCTCTAGGTTATGCATTTTCAATTAATCACTCTCTCCCATACTCGTTTGTAGGTGTACAGGACGCGTTTCTCGCGACAAATTGGAAACCTATATATTGGAATACCGCGTGTTTAATTGTTAATAGTGGCGCAGTAGACCCTGATAAGGGCGATACAACAAAATATGATAAAATAGCAAAAGCGATAGGTGATATCCGCACCTCAGGAATTAAAGTATCGCTAGCAGATATTAATAAATCTGATTTTGGTTTTATTCCAGATATTGAAAACAATGAAATTTTATTTGGTTTAAAAGCAATAGCTAATATTGGCGATGATTTGGTTCAAGAAATTATTAGCAATAGACCATATAATGATTTTGATGATTTTATGTCAAAAGTAAAAACGAATAAAACTCAAACCATATCGTTAATTAAAGCGGGAGCTTTTGATAAGTTTGAAGATAGAAAACATTTAATGGCAAGATATGTTTATAAGACATCAGATTTAAAAAGTAAACTTAATTTACAAAATTTCCCAACATTAATAAAAAGAGATTTGGTTCCAAAAGAATTAAATTTTGAAAAATCTGTATATCATTTTAACAAATATTTAAAAGCAAAATGCAAAAAAGGTGAAAACTATATTTTTGATCAAGCCGCAGAGGTTTTCTTTATGGATAACTTTGATGGAGTAGCTTCAATAGACGGTCAACTTGGAATTGGAGTAAAAGCTTGGGATAAGAAGTATCAGAAAGTTATGGACGCGGCTCGCGCCTGGTTATCAGCAGAGCAAAAAGAAATTTTACAATCTTTAAATAATCAAGTATTTTTAGAAGATTGGGCAAAGTACGCGGGTAAAGGTAATATTTCAAAATGGGAAATGGAATCATTAAGTTTCTATTACCACGATCATGAATTAATTGATTTAGATGATACTAAGTATGGGATATCAAGTTTCTTTGAGTTAAACGAAGAGCCTGATATTGATTATACCATCAGAAGAAAAGAAGCATTAATTCCTATTTATAAAATATATAAAATAGCAGGTACTTGTATTGCAAAAAATAAAATTAAATCAACTATTTCATTATTAACAAACGATGGCGTCGTTAATGTTAAGTTTGGAAAAGAATATTTTTCATTGTTCGATAAACAGATTTCTGAAAGACAAGCAGATGGAAAGAAAAAAGTTATGGAAAAAAGCTGGTTCACTCGAGGCAATATGCTGTTGATTCAAGGTATTAGACGAGGCGATGATTTTGTTGCTAAAAAATATACTGCAACAGGCGGCCACCAACTATATAGAATTTTAGATATAGACAACAAAGGAGATATAGTTCTTCAAGAGGAACGATATAAAGGAGAATATGAAGATGAAGAAGCTTAAAGTTTTAGCTATTATGGGCAAAGCGGGAAGCGGAAAAGATACAATAGCTAAAGAATTATTAAAGCTTAGACCGCATAAATTTAATCGAGTAGTTTCCGCGACTACTCGACCTCCAAGAGAGGGAGAAGTTAATGGAGTTGATTATCATTTTTTAACTCCTGAAACCTTTTTAAGAGAATTAGATAACAATAGAATGCTTGAAGCAACTTGTTTTAATAATTGGGCCTATGGTACTCCAATTATGTCTTTAGATGAAGAAAAAATTAATTTACTTGTGTTAAACCCAGAGGGTATTCAAATACTAAGTTGGGACGACAGAATCGATTTAAAAGTTGCTTATATTGAAGCAACAGACAAAGAAAGATTAATTCGTCAGCTTAGCAGAGAAGAAAATCCAGATATTGAAGAAATTATTAGAAGATTTTCTACTGACAAAGCAGATTTTCAAATCACAGAAAATGAAGACGAATTCCCAATCGTGTCGAAGTTCAAAAATAACACACGCTGGGAATTTTCCGATACCATTCACCAAATTGATACTGTTCTCTGTGGGCAAGAATGGACAATCTAATTCTAACAAAACCTAAATATAGTGCGGTATCGTCTGCCGCACACAATATTTAGTAGGAGGTAGCAATGAAGATGATAATTAAAAGAGACGGAACTCTTGTAGAGTTTTGTAAAGACAATATTATAAAAGCAATAAATAAAGCTTTTGAAGAAGTAGATGGACAAATTTATTCAGAGGAAATTGCTCAAGATATCGCAGAAGAAATCTATGAAGAATATACTCACTATGTAAGTGATTGGGATATAGAAAAAATACAAGATTTAGTTGAGCAAAAGCTTATGCAAAGTGAAAGATTAGATGTTGCAAAAGCTTATATTATATATAGAGAAAAAAGAAGTATTGCTCGTAATGCGAAAAGCGCGTTACATAAAGAGATAGGTAAAAAGCTTCAAGCACAAGATATTAAAAATCAAAATGCAAATGTAGATGAAAAATCTTTCGGTGGAAGAAATGGCGAAGCCGCGAGCGTAATGAATAAAGACTACGCTTTAAATTATTTAGTAAGCAAAAAAACAAAAGATAATCATCTTAATAATAAAATTTATACTCACGACCTAGATCAATATGTACTTGGTAATCATAACTGTTTAACTGTTCCTATTGATCATTTACTTGCGAATGGTTTCAATACGAGACAAACAGATGTGCGCCCCGCAAGTTCAATCAATACAGCATTTCAACTATTGGCAGTTATTTTTCAGATACAAAGTTTACAACAGTTTGGCGGTGTAAGTTGTTCTCACTTGGATTGGAGTATGGTTCCGTATGTAAGAAAAAGTTTCTATAAGCACTATGTGGATGGTTTAAAATATATTGAAATGTTTGAAAATCCGTATGATGCAGTAGTATTTAACTACGTAACAAATGAAACTTCTATATTTAACGAATGTTATATAAATTATTTTCCAAATGTTTATATATATGCTATGGATATGACAGAAAGAGAATTAAAACAAGCAGTTGAAGGTATGCTTCATAATCTTAATACTTTACAATCTCGTAGCGGAAATCAGCTTCCATTTAGTTCAATTAACTATGGTACTTGTACTCTAGTTGAGGGAAGAATGGTTACAAAAGCTATTTTAGAAGGAACAATTGAAGGACTTGGAAAATCGCATAGAACATCTGTTTTCCCTTGTCAAATTTTTCAATATATGAAAGGTGTAAATGATAAACCAGGTACCCCTAATTATGATTTATATCAGTTGGCTCTTAAATCAACTGCAACAAGATTATATCCAAATTACTGTAATGTAGATTGGAGCGGCAATGCTGGATACGATCCTGACGACCCTAGAACATATATGAGCACAATGGGTAAGTGAAAACTACAGCCCATGTAAAATCTTTTGAACCTCGCCCGAGGGTGTCCGCGATTGCGGGCTAACGGTTAGGTCCCACGTGGATGAGACCGTGCTAAGATTCATTATAATATTCAATAGAAAGGAGTTTCTATGTGGATATATAAAATTACAAATATTCAAAACAACAAAGTATATATAGGTCAAAGTATTAGGCCTATCGAAGCAAGATTTCATCGTCATATAAATGACGCATTAAATAACATTCTTGATACGCATTTTGCTCGAGCAATTAGAAAATACGGCAAAGAAAATTTTGTTATAGAAGAAATTGATACAGCAGAAAATCAAGAAGAATTAAATTTCAAAGAGCAATATTGGATTCAATTTTATAATGCTGTTAAAGAGGGATATAATGAAACTAGCGCTATTTATAAATGCGGTGGAAATACATATCTTTCTAAAACAGATGAAGAAATGAATGAAATTAAAGAAAAAATTAGACAAACAAAATTGGGTGGGAAAAACCCGATGGCTCAAAAAGTCAAACGAACCAATATAATTACAAATGAAGTTGATATTTTCGATACAGTAATTGGTTGCGCCAGAGCCTGCGGAATACAAAATGGAAAAACTTCTATTACCACTCGACTCAATGGACAAGTAAAAAGTCCATATAAAAATACTTGGATTTTTGAATATTATAATGAATAAAGTGTATCGACTATCCCTGATGAATGTAAGGGAGTAGAATGTGAGATAGGCGCACATTCGAAGCGGAAGACTCCAAATAATTGGAGAAGATATAGTCAGTGCCGATGGTAACATCGGATTAACATGTGCAGAACGGCAAACGGCTGGGATATTAATGGTTTTGGCCAGCTTAAAGATGGTAGAGGTAATATATGTCCTGTAACAATTATTCTTCCTACATTGGCTATGATGGCTAAAGAAATGTGTGAGGAAGAAGGACAAGAAGAAGATTTAGAAGTAGTATTCTTAAATCTTTTAAATAGAAAAATTCACGACGCAAAAGACATCTTATTAGAAAGATTTGAATATATTTGTTCGCAAAGTCCAGACTCAGCCAAATTTATGTATGAAAATAATTTAATGGCTGGTTATGTGCCAGAAGAGGGAATTAGAAGCGCACTCAAACACGGAACTCTTGCGATTGGGCAACTTGGTCTTGCGGAAACACTTCAAATTTTAATTGGTACAGACCATACAACTGAAGAGGGTATGGTATTGGCTAAAAGAATTGAACAATTATTTAAAGATAAATGCGCTTCATTCAAAGAAGAGTATAAACTTAACTTTGGTGTATATTATACTCCTGCAGAAAATCTTTGTTTTACTGCTATGCAAAAATTTAAAGATAAATATGGAGTAATCGAAAATGTTAGTGATAAAGCATTCTTTACTAATTCGATGCATGTTCCAGTTTGGAAAGAAATGTCACCATTTGATAAAATTGACATAGAATCTCAATTAACTGGTTATTCAAGTGCGGGATGTATTACTTATGTAGAGTTAGATGGTAGTGTTAAAAATAACTTATCTGCAATTGAGCAAATTATAAATTATGCTATGGACAAGGATATACCTTATTTCGCGATCAATGTCCCAAATGACGCTTGCTTGGATTGTGGATATTTAGACGAGTTTAATAAATACTGCCCTGTGTGCGGTAGTGAACACATTCAACAGTTAAGAAGAGTAACAGGTTATTTGACAGGAAATTATACAACTGCATTTAATAAAGGAAAAGTTCAAGAAACAGAATTAAGAGTAAAACATAAATTTTGAGAAAAGGAGGAAAATCAATGTCTATTAATGTAAATAAATTTATTGAGAATAATTATACTGAATATTTAGGAGACAGTAGTTTTCTTCAACCAATAACAGAAAAAACTCAAAAATTATGGGATAAATGTAAAGATTTATTAAGACAAGAACAAGAAGCAGGTGGAGTATTAGATATTGAAACAGAAGCGTTTTCTGGAATAGATAATTTTCAACCTGGCTATATAGATAAAGATAATGAAGTAATAGTGGGGCTTCAAACAGATACCCCACTTAAAAGAATCATTAACCCATACGGTGGAATAAGAATGGTTAAGCAATGTTTGCGAGAACACGATTTAACAACTCCTTATGAATTAGATTTGTTTCACCAATTTAGAAAAACTCATAATGAAGGAGTATTTGATGCTTATTCAGAAGAAGTTCTTAAAGCTAGACACAATGGGTTAATAACTGGCTTACCAGATGCCTATGGACGCGGCCGCATCATAGGAGACTATCGCAGAGTAGCACTTTATGGCACAGATTATTTAATCGAACAAAAGCAAAAAGATTTTGCAAATTTAGATATGCGTGATATACAATTAAGAGAAGAAGTATCTATGCAAATTAAAGCATTGCGCGAATTAACAACAATGGCGGCCAGATATGGTATTATGATTAACAAGCCAGCTACAAACGCGAGAGACGCAATTCAAGCAATTTATTTTGCTTATCTTGCTGGTGCAAAAGAAAGTAATGGCGCGGCAACCTCTCTCGGCAGAGTATCAACTTTTATTGATATTTATATTGAGAATGATTTAAAAAATGATATTATATCCGAGCAAGAAGCTCAAGAGTTAATAGATCAGTTTATTATAAAATTAAGATTTATTCGTCATTTGCGCACTTCTGCTTATGATGAATTATTCGCAGGAGATCCTACTTGGGTAACTGAAGCAATAGGTGGTATGCTTAACGATGAACAATCATTAGTAACAAAAACTTCTTTTAGATTTTTACACGCGCTAGAGCATTTAGGTGCGGCACCAGAACCAAATTTAACTGTTTTATGGAGCGAAAAGCTACCTGAAAACTTTAAAAAATATTGTGCAGAAATGTCTATTAAGACTTGTGCAATTCAATATGAGAATGATGATTTAATGAGACCAAAATATGGAAATGATTATTCTATTGCTTGTTGCGTTTCTGCGATGAAAACTGGTAAACAAATGCAATTCTTCGGTGCAAGATGTAATTTAGCCAAGGCTCTATTATATGCAATTAACGAGGGTAAAGACGAAAGAACAGGAGAATTAGTAATTAAAGGTGTTCCAAAATTAACAAAATCTCCTCTTGATTTTAAAGAAGTTTATGAAAATTATTTATATGTATTGCGCGAATTGGCAAGAATTTATTCAGATGCAAATAATGTAATTCATTTTATGCACGATAAGTATGCGTATGAATCAATTCAAATGGCTCTACACGATACTCATTTAGAAGATAGATTAATGGCTTTTGGTATTGCAGGCTATTCAGTAATGTCCGATAGTTTAGCAAGTATTAAATTCGCAAAAGTAATACCGATAAGAAATGAAGAAGGAATTGCTATTGATTTTAAAATTGAAGGCGATTTTCCTAAATATGGTAATGATATAGATGAATCAGATGCGTTAGGGCTTCAAGTTGCTACTTATTTTAAGTATTTCTTAGAAGCACAATGGCTTTATAGAAACGCAAAACCAACTTTATCTATACTTACAATAACATCTAATATTATGTACGGAAAGAAAACTGGCGCAACTCCAGATGGTAGAAAGGCATATGCTCCATTTGCTCCTGGCGCGAACCCACTCCACGGAAGAGAAGAAAATGGCGCTCTTGCCTCTTTAAATTCAGTTGCGAAAATACCTTATCAGTTCTGTGATGACGGTATTTCAAATACGTTTACAATTATTCCTTCTGTGCTTGGTAAAAATACAAAAGAACAAGTGAATAATTTGTGTACAATTTTAGATGGATATTTTGAAAAAAATGGACATCATATTAATGTAAATGTGTTTAACAAAGAAACATTAGAAGATGCTATTGAACACCCTGAAAGCTATCCAAACTTAACAATTAGAATTAGTGGATATGCAGTTCTGTTTAATTCTCTAACAAAAGAACAAAAGCAAGAAATATTAAGCAGAACATTTCATGGAGGGCTGTAAAATAAATTATATAATCATTGTCTATAACAATGGTTGCTTAATAGGAAATTACACAACTGCATTTAACAAAGGCAAACAAACAGAAGTGAAAGAGAGGGTAAAATATTGGAAGGTGACTAACTAATGGAAAGATATTTAAATAGAAAAAAAATTACTGAATATTTTAATACTCCAAGAAAAACTTTAAATGTACCTTGTGGCAATCAAAGTTTATCAAATATAATTTTTTATTCTTCTTTAGAAAATTTAGATTTTTTTCTAAAAGCAGTTCAAGGAGAATATTTAAGAAAACATAGTATGTTTCCAATAGTAAAAATTGGAAATACAACATATAGAGTTTACAAAGCAACTGAAAGTGTTCGCGGTTTACGTGCAAAAACATGCATTATAGATGATACGATACCAGATGAAATAATTGAGCAAATTATCTTACCCGTATGTAATTTATATTGTAACACTTTATATTTTATGGAGGATTTTGTAAAATGAATTATATGATTATCAATCCAAATGATATAGTTAACGGAGAGGGTATATGCGTTTCCCTCTTTGTTAGCGGATGTGAACACCAGTGCCCAGGTTGTTTTAATAAAGCTGCGTGGAATTTTCAGAGCGGAAATGTTTATACAAAGGCTACTGAAAAAGAAATATTTAACGCGCTTGTTGCTAATGGAATTCAGCGTAACCTAAGTATACTTGGCGGAGAGCCCCTCCATCCGAGAAATCGCAAAGAAGTCTCGCATTTAATTTCTAAGGTGCGGGCCGCGCATCCAGATATAAAAATATTCCTCTGGACAGGATATACAATAGAAGAATTAATGTCTAAAAAAGATATCTATATAACAAATATATTAGAAAAAATTAATTATTTAATAGACGGACCTTTTGTCGAAGAACAGAAAGATTTAACTTTGAAATGGCGAGGAAGCGCTAATCAAAGAATTATCGAATGTTTGAAAACAAATTAAAATTTTGATAATATATTTATAGAAAAGGAGGTTAAATAAATGACACAATATGAATTTAATCAAATGATAATGAACGGAATGCAAAAATTAGACGACGAATTTGTAGAAGTAATGGTTAGTGGTTTAGTAAAATCATATCTTGATAAGCACAGTTCTAATAAATACTTCCTTTTGTTAAATAGAGAAACTTATGATTTTACTATGTTTGCAAAAGGTCATAACCTAAGAATGAACCCAAATGGAAAGTTATTGGACGAATTAATGCTTACTGTTTTTGATAGAGGAGAACTAAAATCTATTGCATTAACAGAAGATGAAGAGGCTTTAATATTCTGGGTTGACGATAGAGCTTACTACTTTTTTGTATATGATAAAGGAGTAATTGAAATATGAGATATATATTAACAATGGTTCCGCACGGAGCTTATATTTTTCAAGGTGACAACATAGATACCACAGTATTAATTAAAAGATGCTTATTAGAAGATTTAATTCCTTCATTAAGAGAATTAGATACTAAAGAAATATATGTTTTTAAATCATCTATATCTTTAGAAATGGCGGAATTAATTGGCGAAGCAGGTTTTGAAATACATTTAATGGAAGAGTAAAAGGAGATTTAATATGAAATATTTAATTGAAAATAGTGCAACATATAGAATGAGTAGTGTAGCAGAAGTAGAAGAACTTCATGCAGAGCTTAAAAAGCATAGATACGGAGAGTTAAAGAATTTTTCTTACAAAACAAAAGATGTTAAAGAAAAAGGTGCAGTTGTAGATACTTATTATGTGGTTACAGCTAAGCTTGTATTTAATGACGAAAAAGACCCAATGAATTCTACTTTAGATGTTTACTGCGAACAAAGAATGGAGAATAACGAAGATGCAAGTACAGATTTCTAAATTAAGACCAGAAGCAAAGATACCAAGTAAAAGAGATGAAGATGCGGGATTTGACCTTTATCCTTGCTTCGATGAAGATTATATTATTATACTCCCGCATAAAACAAAACTAATTCCTACTGGTTTAGCGACAGCCTTTTCACCTGATTATGTAATGTTGTTGCGCGAAAGAGGAAGTACAGGAGCTAAGGGTATGGCACTCCGCTCAGGAGTTGTTGATTCTGGGTATAGAGGAGAAATTTTTGTTGGTATTACAAACACTAATGATTTTCCTATTGTAGTTTTAAAAAACATAGAAGATAAAACTTGGGAAAAACATCACTATATTATTTACCCATACGAAAAAGCAATAGCTCAAGCTATTTTTATTGAACCACCTAAAGTTCAGTTTGAAGAAATTCCTTATGATGATTTAATGAAAATAGAATCAGAAAGAGGAACTGGAAAATTAGGAAGTAGCAAAAAATAATGGATGAAATTATTTTAGCTCTTGACCAAAGTACTCAAGTTACAGGTATCGCAATATTTGTCAATGGTCAGCTAGAATCTTGGGAACACTTCTCCCCAGAAGGAGAAATGTTTGCAAGAATTATTAAACTCAAAAGCAAAATTAAAAATAAGATAACTGAATTAATGTTTCGTGGAAAGCTATTAGTTGCAATAGAAGAAATTCAGTTGCAAAACATTCCTGGATCTTCAAAAGATACTAATGTAGCAACATTTAAAAAACTTGCTTATGTTCAAGCATTGTTATTAGAATTGTGCGCGGAAATGTCGGTTCCGTATGAAATAGTCCCGTCTTCTACTTGGAAGAGCGCGCTCGGTATAAAAGGCAAAAACCGTACCGAGCAAAAGCGTGACGCGCAAAGATACATCAAAGAAGAATATGGCATTAAAGTTATTCAAGATGAATGTGATGCAATTTGTATTGGAAAATATTTAGTTTCTAGGACAAATTAGGACAATCTAGCTCCTCTAATTTTTATAATATTTAGATACTATAAACGAGGGGAGAATGAACAAATGTGGCAAGAATATTGGGTTAAATGGGCTCTCGGTATCTTAGGTGCTATGGCAACAGGTTTAATTACTTATCTTGGAGCAAGAATTAAAAAAGATGCCAAATACGTAAAAGCTGGAAGAGAGCAAGAAGTATTTAAAAGTGTATATGACGAAATTGATGAGTTAAGAGAAACAACTCTTGGAGAATATACAGAATTAAATGACAAAATAGAAACACTTATATCTTCTTTAGATGTATTGCGCGAAGGGATTTTATCTGCGCATTATAATGCTTTAAAAGACAAATGTATTATGTATATTAATGCATGTCACATTAGCATTTATGAATTAGAAAACATTGAAGAAGAGTTTACTTTATACAAAAAATTAGGCGGAAATGGTCACATGGACGCACTAATAGCAAAAGTAAGAAGTTTAAAACAAACCCAAGATTAAAAAAAAATAGGGAGTCTTATATAAAATATAAGACTCCCTTATTTTGCTTTTAATAGCGATAATAGATTAGTTTTCTATTATAAGCGCGGTCGCGGCCATTGTTCATAGCCATATCATCGCGTCTTCTATTCATAGCCGGATAGTATGGGTGCATATTATATGCATATCCATTTCTATTGCCAGATACTTCATAATCTTCATAGTTTTCAAAATAATCTTTTTGTAATTTTTTAATTGCGTTTGGCTCATAATGAGTTTCTTCTAATTCATTGATTAATTCTTCTACAAATGCTATTTCTTTTTTTGAAGATTTACAAAGCATTTTAAGGAAAGAAGCTAATTCATCAAACTCGCCGTCTTTCTCAATTTGAGACATGGCATCTTTGTACATATTCATAGTTTCTTTTTCCCAATCAATATACTTGTTTAGACCATATCTAATACCCATAGACATATTTTTTGCATCTATAGTTACATTTTGTTTGCCTTGCCATTCTTTTGGAAGAGCAGAGTCAGTTGATTCATTAAATTTTGGTTTATCAACTGTTCCTTTTAAATGTTTTGCATATTGTTTCTTAAACTTATGCATTAAATCCATTTCATCTTCTAATACCTCTTCTTGCCACTCTACAAAGCCGTCAAGCTTTAAAAGGTTAAAAAGATCGATTAAAGATTCGTGAAACATTATAGCTTCTATTTGTCTGTTGTAAATTTTAGAAGCAAGGTGATGTGTATTTCTTGCTACTTCCATAGATGGCATTCCATAATTACTTGAATTTAAATTTGTGTCCATTATCTTATTTTCACTATGGTTAACGCAGCGTTAGTATAAATAGCGTCTACGCCTGTATTTACAACAGTAACAGAAGCAGGTAAATTAGAATCAATTGCGCAACAGTTTGGTAATACTTTTACAAGAGCAGAAAATGAAATAGAATTACCTTCTGTTACACCGGCAGAAGCAACTGCACCTGGATAGTTTACACCATTTATTTGAAGCTGAGCTTCTAAGTCGCCAGTTGTTTCTGTTGTGCTAAGTGTCGCATTAAAAGTAACGAAATAAAGTCCAGTATGTTTTAACTGAACAGCCGCGGAACCTGCGCTATGACAAGTACAGCTACCATATGTTACTCCATCTGTTAAGAAAGGAATAGCTTCGTTCGTTTCTAATGCTTGTTCTGTAACTGAAAATGTATAAACCATAATAATCTCCTTTCTTATAGTATTTGGCAGACGACCTCGCGGCCGCCTGCCTATTTTAGTTTTTCAGAAAATTCATAAAATTAAATTAGAAGCTTCCGCATCCGCCGCAGCCATTATTAGCAACTACGCGATAATCGTAGCAGCAATTAGGATTTGGTACTACATATGCTGGAATTGGGCATTCGCTGCCTGTTCTTCTAATGATTTCTGCTGTACTAGCATCAATAGCAGCTAAAAGTGCGCTATTCTGGTTAGCCTGTGAAGCAGCGAGCTGAAGTTTTTGATTTTCAGCCTGTAATGAAGCAATCTTATCTGTTGTTAAGAAATCAAGGATTGCTCTTGTGTTGTTGTTTGCGTTTTCAAGGATGTCTCTTGTAGAGCTGCAAATAGCGCCTTGAATTGCATTAGACTGAGTTGCAAGATTGTAATTTGTATCACAGAAACCTCTTTCAATTAATCTCTGTGTTTCGCAGCAGCATTTTTCATTGCTCATAGCTATGTTGTTAAGCTGAGCCATTAAAGCTGCTTGTTGATTACATCTTGATAATTCAGCAGAAGCAAAACCACTTGTGATAGCATTATTTAATGCATATGTGCTATCTGCAAGACCATAGGTTTGCTGATCAAGTTTACTAATAAGTGTCTGCTGATCTACTGCAGCTCTTACGTCTGCTTGAGTTGCAAAAGGTGAGCCCCAGCCATTTCCGCAGAAGTTGTGGTAGTGATTATATCCGCCACCTTCTGAGCCACCTCCGCCAAATCCGCCGCCTCTGTTACCCCAGATACCGCCATTTCCCCAAGCTAAAAGGAAGAAAAGGAAGAAAATCCAAGAGTCGAAGCCACCGAAGCCGTCTCCATTGCCACCATTTCCATTGCTTCTTGATAATGCTAAAGCATCAGCAATTGATAATCCGTTGTCCATCATTTAATGTACTCCTTTCTAAAAATTTTTTTTATTTTATTTTTGGCTTAAGCCAAATTGTTTTTGAAACGCGGAAAAAGCTTCCTCAAAGTCAAGTCCGCGTTCTTTACATAAATTTAGAGCTATCTGTTGAAGCTCTGCTTCTGATTTCCCTTGCGCCATTTCTTGCGCTCTTTTAAAAAGAGGATGGGAAAGCAGCGGGTTCTCTCTTGTCATTGTCATCGCTAACTCCTTTCATTTGTTCTAAAATTTCATTTATTTTTTTGTTAAATTCTTCTTTAGTAACAAAATCTGTAGTTGAAGGGAATGGAGCCGGAGTTGGCGTTTCTACTAATTGATAAGTTTTTAAAGAAGAAGTCCCGTCTAAATTAATTTGTTTCGTATATATACAATTGTTTGCCATACTTGGAAAATAGAATATTGATCCATCTAAATCTATCATACTGGCTCTAGCTTCCTCTATTGAAGCTACTGGTCTGCCTCTTAAAGAAAAAGTCTGTGACTGTTGATCTATCATTCTATATTGCGGTGGAATAAAATTATTATATAAATTATTGCCAAAAGTATTTGGATACATTTTTTTAACCTTCTTTCTTGCAAGAATTTTTCCCTTCCATTTTCTTATAAAAATTCTGGCAAGAGAATTTCCCAATTTTGTCCAATTTTTTTTAAAAATTTTTGGCAAAAAAATAAGAGGGGAATCCGTTTAGGATTCCCCAAATTTTTTATTTTCCGCAATACTCTTTTACTTTTTCATTATTCTCAATTTCTTGATGTATAATTTCAAGAGCTTCGTTTAAAATTTTATCAAATGTTTTTGCACTTATAAGTTTGGATATAATAGGATATTGCTCAACAAATATTGCATAAGCATTAGATTTTTTAATTAAACCTGTCTTTTCTCCAAACTCTTTTTCCATTTCCAGACAGATGTTAATTAACCATTCTTTAACATTTCCTGTCCAGAGATTTTTTAATTTAATCGCGATGCCAAACACAATAGCGCCAATCGCGCAAAGCGCATCCCAATTTTCTAAAATCCAATTAATTGTTTTCATATTATAATAAACCTCCTACTCTTCGAAAGGGTTGATTTTGTTCGCCTGTATACACGTATAAGCCAGGTGAATAATCACCATCTGTTTCTGTTAACGAAAATAATTCACCAATTTTATGAACTATTTCAACAGTTAAATCATTAACTATTTGAACTTTACTTCTCTCTTCTGTAGAATAAAGTGTTGAACCTTCTACTTTATCTACCTTATTATCCATTACTGCTTCTATGGTTTGATTATTATCATCAAAATTATTTAATCTTGAAGCAATTTCAGCACTAGTCTCAA
This sequence comes from Bacilli bacterium, assembly GCA_045653225.1. Lineage (GTDB taxonomy): Bacteria > Bacillota_I > Bacilli_A > ML615J-28 > CAG-313 > UBA1737. The sequence goes on along the minus strand of JAZOLP010000062.1, from coordinate 32,699 downwards.
GTGATTGAAATTTTGTACCATCCCATCCGTATGCAATAGGTAAATTATTTAAATCATAATAGATTGTTGTTTTCTTTTTGTCAGCTATTTTATCGCCATATGAGCCATCGCTATTTTTTGTTTTATAAAACTCGTTATCCACATAATATCCAAAAACAAAAGCATTATCCACATTTTCTATTGCATCTGCCGCATTTTCTGCTCTCTGCAAGATACTAATCATTATATCTCTAACTTGCGCACCAGTTAAGCCATGCCAGCTTTCAGGTATTGCTGATATTTCTGCCATTTTAATTTTCTCCTTTCACTCAATTTTTTGCAAATATTTTTGCTGTTTTTAAACTATCATAATATATTAATTGAACAGAGTCTCCTTGACTATAAGTATTATATAGATTAGGGTTTGTAACTATAAACTTTACATTAGGAGAATCTGCAGTGTGAACAGTTACCTTAGATTTATCAATATCAGAAGTAAAATCTACAATAGCATTGAGAATTTTTGCGGTTTTTGTTAAACCAGTTTCTTTTTCAAATTTCTTCCTAAAATAAGGTTCTAAAATTTCAAGCATTTTAGCTAAATTTTGTTCATTCAACATTAACAGCTCCTTCCTCTAAAGTCCAAGTCATATCTGTCCAATTTGTAAAATATTTTAAATTAGTTACATTTAAGCTCATTTGCCCAATGGGATTGAGTGGAAGAGTATATCCTGTAACTAAAAATTCTTCTCTTTTCATTTTATTGTTTGGTGTTGATAAGGTTATTAATTTATTAACATCCATATGATAAATAGGTAATGCTTTAACTGTACCTGTTCTATCCATTGCCATATCAATTTGAGCATAATATCCAGCCAATTCTAAACATAATTGATTAGAATAATATTGATCGCTTTCATATGGAGGTTTTGTTTTTATACCTATTTTCTCAACATTGGTATCGCTCGCAGGATCTTGATTTTGAATGCGGGCTTTCATTTGTTTGCCCCCTATAATTTGTCCCAATACAATAATATCATTATAAACTTTATCAAAAGCATTAGTTAATTCTAAGCCAAGTAATTCTTTCTCTTCAACAGTAAAATGCCAAATAAGCTCTTTGTTATAAACGCTTTGGTCTTGTTTTGTGCGATCGCGCGCTACAAATCTTAAATATCCATTTTCATCATAATAAACATCAGCAAATAAAATGGTTGCATACTCTAAAATCATATCTGCTAACGTTTTACCCGTTTCAGTAGTCATCGTATATGGATTTAAAAATATAGATTGTTCCGTTACCGCAGGCTTATAGTTTTCCGGTAATGCAGTGATAAGAATATTATTACCGTTTGCATCTTTTGATAATTCATAAGAATAGCCAATAATGCTATCCTTGTTGTCATCTTTTATTTCTTTTTGAATACATTGATAAACAGGTGTTTCAGAATTGGAGTTCATCCCAATAATAAAATATGTATCAGAAGACATATCTTTAAAAACCAAATTGCCAGTTTCTTTTTCATATCCTTGTACCTCTGCTTTGCCGCTATCTCCGTCAAAACCATCAAATATTGCATCTTTTGGGTCTATTCTATCTAAAATATTACCAGTAGAGTCAAAATTATTATCATATTTTGATTTATTAATTAAACCCGCTACTAATGCACGAATATCTTGATTAATCAAAGATTGGTAAGTTCCTCTTAAATATCCAAACAATGAACCATCTAAATAGGCCCACTTATCAACACCTTGTAAAGTTAAAGTTTTTGTATTTGGATTATATGTTTCTTTCGGGTTTTTTATATAAAAAATCCCTTGCGGCAAGTAGAATGGCGTTCCATCATCGAGATACAGTCCCATCCATAGCTGGAATTTTTGACCTAACCAAATATTATTATAATCAACGGGAAATTTACCATTATCATTGGAAAGAGTAATGGTGCAAGAACGCCTTGCACCATTTTGATAATTTACTGTTAAATTACCACTCATATTATATAAATCATTAGTGAATTCTTTCTGAACTGTTTCGTCTGGATAAAGCCAAGAAATTTTAATTGCTGTTTTATAATGCGGGTCGCGCAACTTCTCTAAATATTCATAAAATCTTGTCATATTTATTCACTCTCCGTCCAGAAGTCGTTATCATCCCAAATTGCATTCTCGTCCCAAGTATATCTAGATATATCAATCTGTTCTTGTCCAAGTTCTGTTAATAGCCAATCTTCGCGGCCAGGACCAACAGAAACAAGTGCAATATCAGAAGCGTCACCAACTTCAACCCAATTAAATGATTTTGTTTTAAGCTGAACATCTAATTTATCATTATTGTCTATTGTAATATCAGAAGAAAGTTCAACTTCCCAGAAATTACCATCTCTATCTTTTAAGAATTTTCTACTAGTATTTTGAGTTAACTCTTTAATTTCTTGTAGCATGGTTGGTGTTTGTTTGAAAGTGCAATCATCAATAGCTAATCTACCAAGCAAACCTTTTAATTGTCCTGACCAATAGTTACTTGGTGAACGCTGAATATGCGGATATGGGGTAAAGTTTTTAACAACAGAAAAATCTGTATTATTTTTCATACTACCTGTTTCAACATTCATTTCAAAGAAAAACACTTTATCAACTAGCAAAACATTTTCATTATATCCATTATCTGCAGTTTCGTCAAGATTTTTAGGTGCGGGTCCGCGAGTTGTGAATAAGCACCATTTATCCCAATCACCTTTAATTGAATCTGAATATATAGGCGAAAAAATTAGTTCTTGTGATATCTCGCTACCCTCTTCGTCCTTTATTATTTCATTTCCTTGAGGATATATTAAATATTTAACTTCTTCGTTGTGCGGAAGTGAATAATCGACGAATCTTCTTTCTTCTTCTGTGTTCTCTGATGTAAAATAATATTGTCCCATATTTAATACCTTTTGAGTTAATGGGTTATATCGTTTCATTTTATAACCATTAAATGCTGTGACTGCATTTGGATCTTTAATATTCCATATATTGTCAATAGAGTTAAAATTTAAATATATAGTATCTTTGCTATTTTCTTTTTCAAAATCAATATTTTTACCCAAAATTGGAATTTCATTTATATTGTCCCAAGTTGAATGTTCTGTAAGCATAATATAATCAATATTAGATATATTTGATAAACTACAATAAAAAACGCAAGAATCTTGAGCAATAAAACTGGTATCTAAACAGTCCCATTCCCAATTTTCTGAAGTTGGTACTTTTGTTGCTACAAGATAGTTTCCAAGTTTAAAATTATATTGACAATAAAAATCAAAAAATGCTGGTGTAGTTAAGCCTTTATATACATTTTTTAATTTTTCAAACTCTCTTCTTTCCTGAAAAATACCCTCTGTTTGTATGTATGGATGGTAGTATATATTATCTTTTTTTTGAATACGTATTTGATTCCAATAATCTGTATCATTGTAACAATATATTGGCATAGTTATCATATTTTTGTTTGGATCTAAATAAATCCTACCCAAGAAAGAAAAATATTGTACGTTAGTATTTTTAACATTTAAATAACGTTCTTCTTCAAAGAAAAAAGTAATCTTATTAGTTAGCTTTGGAAGATAATATTTATTATAGCACAAATTAAGAATGCCATCTTGGACAAGTTCTGTTTTATAATTCTTTAATTGTTCGTCAGAAAATAGCGTAAATAAATCTTCTGTAAGAGCTAAGTCTGTCTCTTCTCTCTCATCTACTGCAACTCCATAAATAGGTTTATCCCATTTTAATTTAACTCCAGTATTTTCTTTATCTAGCTCACTTTGAAGATTTAAATATAAGTCATTTTGTTCGTAATTAACCTCAAATGGTTCTCTTTTTGACCAAATTTGTCCATAATTATCTTCTACAATTGCTTCAATTACATACTCTCCTGATATTAAATTATCGTATTCAAATTGAAAATCTTGAGAATATATTTTTGAGGTTTGATAAATAAGATTACCATTTATTTGATCAGTATCTTCACTATAGGTACCTCGATAAAGTTTCCATTGATAATTATTTAATTTTTCTAGTTTGCTGATCGAAGTAAATTTTCCAGTTATTCTAATATACGGTCCACTGTAAAAAGGTAATAAATCATCTATACTAATTGTTGGGCTTGTTTCACAAATTTGAACTGAAACCATATCGGATTCTACCACTCTATTAACACGTAAGTAATATTGATTGTTTCCGACGGTCAATAAATCAGGTATTGCAGAATATGTAATAGGCTCGCTCGAAGGATACGTTATCAAAGAGTACGTTTTCTGCCCTAAGCTTTTAAAAATTGGTGTTTGAGTTATAAGATTTGTGTCCAATATAAGATTGCCTGTAATCCCTTTCCAATAAGCAAAACTATCCATAAATCCTGTAAAAGGTTGCATTATAAATATTTTATAAGATAATTTACCTGCTGGGATATATGCTGAATTTATTAAATATTGTTCAGGATTTTCATCTAACGTAAGACTTAAGTGGAGTTCTTTAATGTTACAACCACTATAGCTCTTACAAGAGATAGTTGCCTCAGGATTTAACTCACCTTCTATAACATTATTAGATTTTAAAGAACAAGTAACATCTAACGTATCTTTGTCTATTGTTTTGATATTTGTAACTGTAAATAACATATTTGTACTAAAAAATTTTTCAATAATAATATCCTTGTTGTGTTCAACCATGTTGTTGCCTTCATATGTACCAGTATAAAATGGCTGAAATGTAAAATTTGTACTCTCATCTTTAGATGCATTGATTTTTATTAGCTCTCGCCCTGTAACCAAATTATCTTTTGGTAGGAGAATTCCTTGTTCACCAGACTTAGAATCATAAAGCATTATACTTTCTGTACTGGAAATCGTAAACCAATATGGATTTCCACTACCACACATATCGGCATTCTCATCTACATAATATCGTTCTGTACCGTCAGATAATGTTGCATCTAATTTATAATTCGTAATTTTTGAATCAAATACTTGAGTAATATTAAAATCAGACTTTAATACGGCATTTGGGTTATAACTATAATACATGGAAATTTGTCCAGTCCCTGAACAAATTGTAAACTCATTATAACACCCCTCAGTGCCTAAGTAAAAACGATATCTGTCTGTATAGTTGGAAGAAGTATGATTTATATATCGAAGATCGGAGATTTCGTGACTTTCTACATACCTATAGTTTGAGTTGTATTGGAAATTAATATCTGTAATTGTACCATTTCCATTTATCCAAGGATTCGTAAAAGTTACGTGTTCATCATTGTAAAGTGAGCTTCGGTTAGCAGATGCTTGATAAAATATATTCTGAAACGTTTTTGTATTCACATCCACTACTTCTTCTTCTGTATTACTAATCAAAATCTCTGCAGTTTCAATTAGTTCATCTCCATCTATATCATATGTAAAATCAACAGTTCCATTTTCTGAAAGTTGATCTAAATAAATAATTGGCTGATCACTTCCCAATTTAGGATGTATATTTTTAGGTTTATATAACATTTATTTTTATTACCTCCTTTTTCTCTCAAAATAAGAAGAGGGATAAACCCTCTTCTTACTAAATATTTGTAATTCTTTGAAGAATTTCTACTAAATCTTTTCCGTCCTGTGTTGTTGTATCAATAGAAATTCCTCCTATAGATATATAAGTATCATTAGAATTGGATTGTTCAAACTCGCCCATTCTCGGCATCTTATTAATATCAAATAAATCTGCATTCAAGAGTGAGAATAATCTTTGACTTTGCTCGTGAGTGAATACTACCTCTCCTCCGGCAAAGTTGCGGAAATGACCATCAGGAGTAACAAATGTTTCTTCACCAATTTCATTAATTTCATACAAAGCATGAGCCGCGAAACGGGTTCCTGCTGCTGCTTTCTTTGAACCGTCTGGATTAAGATTTTCTCCTTTAATTTTCTTTTCTCTTTGACTTTTCCAATAATTAATCTCTGAAGCAGGCGCTCCTGCAGCAGTTAGTTTATTAATATGAGCTTGATAATCAAAATTTGGATCGTATCCTTTTGGCATTGATAAACCATCAGATCCTTTGTGCTCTGTTTCAGATGTAACAGAACCTTGATTTACAGCCTTCGCTATTTTGTCACTAGCACTGTTTATTGTATTTTTTATTTCATCAGTTTGTTGTTTTTTGGCAGTTAATTCATCTAAATTTAACTGTTTAGCAGTAGCTAAATCAGACTTGTGCAATTCTTCAGCCAGTTCATTGTACCCTAAATCTTGTAAAGCCTGATAAGCAGCTTTAGTTTGCTCTTCAATTTCTTGGGCTTTAGTCATATCTCCTTGAGCTTTGGCCGCGTCATACTCTTCTTTCTTACGAATAATAGCTAATGCAATATCTTTTGCCAATGCTGATTGTGCGTCTTCAATAGGTTTTGGTTCTCTTCTAGCTGTTATTTTTTTACCAGTAGCAAGCTCATAAAACTGTGCGGTCAAAGCATCCAAAGGTTCTGAAAGAGACCCCATTAATTCTGCAACAGTCATAACTTTGTCTTCTAATACTTTGGTTGCTTTTTTCCAAGTTTGATTTGCATCATCAATTTGTTTTTCAAAACTATTAATTAAAAGCTCTTGTTCATTTTCTAATTCAGATGTTTCTTTGTCAAATTCCGCGTCATTTAATTTCTTTTGAGCTTCAATAACAGCTTTCTGATCTGCTACCCATTGCCAACGACCATTAATAAACATTTGAGTATTTCTTTCTTTAAGAGTATTCTCTAATTCGGTGCGGGCTTTGATAATACCAAGTTCTTTTTCTGCAATTTCGTAGCGATTCATTAAAAGTTCATTTTGTCTTTCATATTCTACATTTATATATTCTAATTCATCTGCTTCTTTACCAACAATATCTCTTAAATATTTTTGATTTAAATCATACATATCTTCTTCAATTTCATTTAAAGTATTAGATAATGCAAGATAATCTTCTTCATTAAATATTAACTTTCTTGTTGCTTTATCAAGATATTGATACATTGTTAAAGATTCTTGTAATTGATCATTGATTTGTTTGCGCTTTTCTCTTAGTGTACTTTCGCCTTCATAGAGTTTTTCTACAGCATTTTTTTCAGCTTCTAAAACAGCAATTCTATCATCTTTTTCTTTTTCAAGAGCTTCTTTTAATTTGTCTCTAAATATTTGATCAATATTAAGCCTTTCTTCCTCGAGAGCATACCAATATTCTTGATATGTTCCGTATTCAGCAAGAATCTGTTCCTGTGTTAAATTTAACATTTTTTTATAAGCTCTTTCTCTAGCTTTAATTTCATTGTCGCCGTTTTTATAGCCATAGAATTCACGCTGCTTTATATAGTGTTCAGTTGCTTTCTTCGCCGCGTCTGCTTCCTCTTTTAAAAGGTCTCTTTTCTTTTTAATAAGAGGTATAACAACTGAATTTTCATATTCTGCAAGTTGTTCTGTTGTGGCTCCATTTTTTTCTAAATCTTTAAGATAATCTTGTGAAGTGTCTAATAAATATTGATATTCTGCTTGTTTAGCATCAAAATCAATCATACCAGAAAAGAATTCTTGGTTTTCAAATTTAGTATCTAAATCAGATGAAGCTTCTTTCATTAAACCATCTACAAGAGACACATAGTCATCAATTAATTCTGCTTTTTCTTCAGGAGAAAATGTGAAACCTAGTTCAGTTTGTTTATTCAGAGTATCCGATAATAAAGTAGACACGCGTCCCATGTCGATACTATCTGAGTTACGCTCAATATCTTTAATTGTGTCTTCAAAGACCTTTTTTACGCCAGATTTTTTCTTTTCTATTGCTTTTTTTTGCTCGTCAAATGAATATTCTTCCCATGTCTCACCAGTTTTTGGATCTTTTATTTCTAGCTCATGTCCTTTAGCATATGTATTATACCAATAATCCATTTGCTGACCAAGCCACTCATCTGTTTTACCATCTCTTTTTTGCAGAAACTCTGCTCGAGCAACGTTAGTCTCATACATTTGTTTCCAGTATGGATCGTTATTGCCTCCGCCGCCACTTCCAGATGAAACGGTGATTTTTGGAATTTCTACACTACTCATTAAATTTTTCGCATCTCCAGATAAAGTATGATATACTAAACCTTCCGCGCCTGTGCGGTCGTCGCCAACACCGTATACTTTTCCATTTTTATCAACAAAATATCCTCCACGAGAATCAAACTTTAATCCTTTCTTTGCATCTGCAACTGCCTGATAGCCCATTGCAGCTCTAAACGCTGCTGATGCTTCTGCACCCAAAGCTTCTGTTCTTGCTACATATTCTTGAGCTGCAGCTATAGCAATTTGTTTTTGTAAAACAGAAAAGCTTTCTCCTGTGATTCCTGCGGCAGCGGCTTCTGCCATTAATGCTTCTGCGTTCGCGCCGGTTAGACTTGCGAATCCTTGTTTTAAAGCTTTTGTCTTTATAATTTCTGCTTGAACTCTTTTGTGAGCTTCTTCTTCAGCGTTTAAAACTCCATTTTCACGCAATTGAGTAGCAATCATTTTCTCTACATTTTGAATATATTGCTGACTACTTGCTGTTAATTTACCATCTTTATCAAAATCTAAATTATTAGCAAAATTTTGCTCTGCAAGAGTTGCGTTAATTATTTCATTTACAATTTGACCTAAAACTTCTTTGGTTTTTTCTGCATTGCCATTTGCATCATATAAAGCTTGTTTCCATTCTGCACTTGCAACACCAGCTTTATCTAATGTAGTTCCCATTTCTTCAATAGTAGAATAAGCTAAAAAACCATCTTTACTAACTTCTTTCAACGCTGATTGTACTTTTTCTACTGCTTTTCCTGAATTTTCAAGAGATTTAGCTAAAGTTTGATTTTTTCCAAACTTATCAATCTCACCATCAACCTCTTGTAAACCCTGTCTAAAGCGTTCAACCAATGTATTTTTGTCATCATCAGGAAATAATTTTTCTAATAAAGATTGTAATTCTTTATCAGACATTTCGTCAATACCACTATAGTAAGACGCAATAGCTGCGATAGCATCAGAACCAAGACTATCTCCATATACTGCATGTAAATTTCTTTTAAAAGTACCTAAAAAGTTATCTGTTAATTCTGTGCCATTCTTAGTAAATAGTTCAAGACTTTCTAAATTTTCTTGTAAATTGTTTTCAGTTTCATCAGAGATACCTTCTAATGCTTGAATTGCAGCATCAGCATATTCATCTGCAACATCGGGGTTAAAATATTTATCGGCATTATTCTGAAGTTCATCTTGAATTTCTTGAAACGATATTTTTCCTTGCTCAAATGCATCAATTAATTTTTGATATTCTACTTGTCCCTCAAGTGTCATTGAATACCCAACGTCATTAAATAGTCTGTTCTTTGCATTGTTTAAATCATTATATGTATTTTTACTTGCTGAACCGCCCTTATCATACTTTTCTTGCTCAACTTTAACTTCTTGCTTATTTTTTTCTTCTTCTTTGGCTTTTTTTTCTTCTTCTAATAGTTTTAATTTTCTTTCTTCTCTTTTTATTTCTGCATCCAATGCATCTAATTGTGCTTGATTATCTGCTCCTGCTTCTTTTTTTGCGTTAAGCTCATCTATAATAGATTTTTGTTTGTTATATTTTTCATTTACTTCTTCAACTTCTTTGTTTAAACGTTCTAATTTTTCGGTATCTGTTTCATGGATTGCCGCGCCGATAGCCACAATAGCACCAACAACAGCGGCTATTGCAATAACAGCTATTCCTATAGGACCGAGAATTGACGCCCACATTGCTTGTGCTGCAGTCGCAGTGCCTGCTGCAGAAGCAGCCATAGCCCTATTACTTGCTACCACTATACCACTAACAACTGGATATAACATAGAGACGCTCATTAAAACAGTAGTAACAACACTTATAACTGCACTAAATTTTTCCCAACCAGTTGCATCAGGATTATTAAAACTATCAAAAGCAGATTTTACTGCATTAACAATACTCATTAGAGACATAAGCGCACTTGAGATAGACACAGACCAACTCGCCCAATCTTTTTTGTTTTGTGTTGGATCAAGCTTTCCTTTTGCCTTTTCAGCAGATTCTCCCATTTGGTCAAAACCTTGCTCAGCAATGTATACGCTACCAGATAATTCGTCAATTAGTCTATCTAATTCTTTAACGTCTCCGCCAGAATTTTTAATTGCATCTCTAACTTTCATAAATTGATTGACTAGCTTACCAGAGCCGCCATTTTCAGAGCTATAGAGTTCTTTTAAATCATTTTTTAATTGCTTAACCTCAGCCTCAAATTGCTCAGCTGAAAGATCTGTAGCTTTTAAAGCTTGTGATATTTTATTAAGTTTTTCAGGGTTATCTGCGTAAATTTTTGCTGCAGCATTTAAAACAGTATTAATAGATTGCTGACTACTTTCTGCATCTTTTGTATTAAAAGACACAGTTTTTAACGCATTACCATAATATTCTAGTTGACCTTTTAATTGAGCATATTTTTGAATTGCTTGATCCGCACCCATATTATTAAACTGATTCTCTTCTCCAAGTGCAAGAGGTGCGTTTGATAATATATTTAATTCATTTTGTAATTCATGTATCTTGTTTCGAGTTTCTTCTAATCCTTGAATATACAAATCTAAACCACTATCATTTGCAAGCTCAGGTTCAATTTTTGCCAATTCTTGTCTAAACTCTGTTGCATTTATACTACCGGTTTTAAAATTATTTATTAATTTTTCTAAACCGGGCATTTTCTCATCAGGAATTAACCCTGTATACAAATCAGTTAAACGGTTTTTCTCTGCATTAAACTGTGCGTGAGCCATGCCTAAAGCATCTGATTTACCTGTTTTGCCACGTGAAAAATTTTCTTTTATTTTTTCTGACGTTTCTTGCTTGGTTAAATCTAAATTTTTTGCTTTAATCAAAGCAGCATCTTGTAGAACTTGTAAATTTTGCATTTCTGCTTTGTACTGAGTTTTTTGCTCAGCAGTTAATTTTTCTTCTATGGCTGCATATTCACTATTTAATTGAGCTCTAGTTTTTAAAATATTTAATTGAGTTTGCTCTTCACTGTTTACTGCTTTTACGCTGCCCAATAACTCTTGGACGTCAGACATTTGTTTTTGATATCCTTTGTTTGTAAAATCAAATAATAATTTTGCTTGCATTGCAGCGTTGCGCAATCCATCTGCAAGAGGAATAGAAAATCTTTGAACTAACAAAGTAGACAAAATAAGCAATGTGTTGCCGAGTCCGCCAAACAAATCAGTAATTCCATCTATACCTTCAAGGATTAAATTTAAACCATTTAAGAAATCAATAAAAACATCATCATCAAAAATTTGACCGTAAAGACTTTCTAAAGAAGCTTGAACATTTTGACTCGCGGCTTCCCAGCTTTCTGCCCAAATTTCTTGTTGTTTATTTAATTCACCGTCTGCGCCTTCTGCGGTAGCAAGAGTGGATTCATACATATCCCAGTTGTCAAACAATGCCATCATTTGAGTATACTGTCTTTTACCCGCAATTAATTGAACTATCGCTTGCTGTTGAGCTTCTGTCCATCCTTCCCATTTAGTACCAATTTCTTCAACAACTTCGCCCATATCACGAATATTATTGTTAGTATCTAAAATTTCAATTCCAACTTTTTTCAAACCAGTAGAAACTTGACCAAGACCAATATCATCTTCATCGAGACCACCAGCTTTTAAATCACCAATACGTGCATAAATAGTTTTTAACGCGGTACCAACCTGTTCAGAGCTTGTTCTTGTTATAGATGAAATAGTTGCAATTGTTGCTGTTAATTGCTCATAAGAAACACCTACTGCATTACCTGTCGCGGCAACTTTCTGCATCGCTGTTGCAATTTCTTCCATACTTGTCGCGGTTGTTGCACCAACTGCCGCGAGTACATCAACAAACTGTTCTAAATTTTCTTCTCCAACTTGATATGAATTCCAAATTGCGGTTAAATATTCAGACATTTGTTCTTGAGAAGTACCAAAAGACACATTGGCTGCTTTAGTTGTAATCTCAGCTTTCTTTGCTGCAAGCTCTGCACTATCACCCTGTTGATAATAGATTAATTGGCCTTTAACAATTTCCGCAGTAGAGGTTTTAAGCTCTTTTGCCATTCTATTTGCTGACTTGGCTAATCTATTCATTTCTTCTGAAGATTTACCAGTAACAATTCTAATATCTGTTAAACTTTCATTTAAATCTTTTGTATAATCAACAGCTTCTCTAATACCAGATATGAAACCTGTTAACACAGAAGAAGAAATCATCCAACGAGCATTGTTTGCAAAAGTTGTCATTAATTTACCCATTGTAGTACTAAGCTTTACAGCAGGTATTTCTGCTTGAACTAGACTAGTAGCAAGTCCCATAAATGCTGCTTTACCCTCTGCACCCGCACCGAGTAATTGTTTTCCGAGCATAGTAACATTCTGATTAGAAGATTTCAATGAAGCATTAAACTTTGCCAAATCTAATTGACCTGTATTTGTGTTGAAAGATGCGGTTAAATGCTTTTGTAATGACTGTGCGGCTCCCACAGCGTCTTTTAACTGTGTGTTAATATGTCCACCAATATTTATCTTACTAGATTGACCTATAATTTGTTGTAAATTTGTTTTTAAGCTATTTAATTGTGTTTGAATATCTTGAGTATTAGCTTTAAAATCAAAATTTACCACAACTCTGTTATTCGCCATATTATATTCTCCTTTCTCTCCTTTATAAACAAAAAATAACCCTTTTATCCAAGAAAGGATAAAAGGGTTAAATACTTTTCTTTCTCTATTTATTTACGCGATAAAATAAATAGATTATTCAAATTAGACCAGGTTAGGTAAATTTTTAATGAATTCCGCTATTGCTGGATCTTTAATATCTTTTAATATTTCTTCAACATTAAGTTTTGTGCTATCATAATTGGTTGTAATGTCTTTTAAAATACCACGCGCGGAATTACCATATGTTTCAATAGCATTTACACAAGACCAAATCCAATTCATTATCTGACCAAGCTCGTTTGAAGGAATTAATTTTTTAACACTTTCAATAATACCATTTATAGAAAGTAAATCATATGTTTTCTGCATATCTTCTTTTTGCTTTTCTGTGAATTTAATGTTTGTATAATATTCTACAATAGCTAAATCAGCGAGAACATCTCTCTGAATAGGATTGATTCCTGTTTCTGTAATAGAACTATTAGCAACATGATTTACTAATTCAATTTTCTTTTCAAGTGGAAGATACTGCTTTACTTCTAAAGTTTGTTCTCCAATATGCATTATGCTAACTTCAGGCTCTTTTATTGTAATAAGTTTTGTTAAACCAATTTTTGCCATTTTAATTTGTCCTCCTTTTTCTCATTTGCGGAAAGTAAATTTTTCTTTCCTTTGATAGTTATATTTTATCAAAAATTTTCGATTTTGTCAAGACTATAATCCTAATTTAGTAAATACCTGTTCAGGATGGAACTTTATCGACATTTTTATATTATGTAAGTTATGCAAAAAGTCTTTGCTTCTCTTATAAGCTCTTGCTTTAGATGGACCACCGTCTCCAAGCCACTTATTAGGATTTTTATAGGTAATCTTAAAAATACCATCTAAATCTTGTATAGCTTCAGATTGAGCAATTTTTTTAATAATTAGTGACATTGGATATGCTTTATCATTAACAAATAAAATTTGGCTAGTATCTTTAATTTCATTGGAGGTGGTTCCTGTACCTGATAAAAAAGTAGTAATGTATCGTTTAATAATAGCACTTTTTAATGTCGCGTACTCACTTCCATTTTCTTTTTGAAAAGCTATGGTATTTGAAAGAATATGTCTCATTTGTAAGGTATCTGGTTTTTTTAATGTACCTAGCGCATATTGGTAAAAAGGAGTAGAGCTAATCGTTCCCACCCCAAAATCCTTTAAAGCCTTTTGATTATAAAATTTTGTAGATATACCAGTATCAATCTCAACAGAGCCAGAAATTTGATTGTCTGTATTTATTCTAATTTTTAAAACAGAATCCGGTTTAATTTCTACTGTCGCAGGACCTTCTGTAAATACATCACCACTTACTTCCTGTATTTTAATGCTACCTCTTCTATTGCTTCCAGTATGACGTAATTGCCCTATGCTATTACCAATAGATGAAGAGATTGCTCGAGACAATAGCATTGGAGGTATTAATTCTAAGTCTTCAGCCATTTTTTTTCCAACAAAGCCTTTTACGTCACCCTTCTTTAATTTTCCATTTGGGTCTGAGCTTAAAAGTTGATAAAAACGTGTTAATATATTATTGGTTAATTCTAAATCTACTTTTCCGATACCTTGTTTTTGAATTGCTTTGCAAAAACTTGCTCTTAAATTAGATAATGTTTGATTTGTACCTTTAGATAATAAAATATATCGCATTGTTGTAAATATTGTATTATTTTCTCCAAGTTCTTTTAAAATATTACCAATACTCCGCAAAAAATCATCAATAGTCTCGCTTCTTCGAGCAGTTAAATTTACTCCAGACATCGCCGAGACAAAGGCATTCTTGGAGTTTAAAACATGCTCAACACTTTGTCTTAAATTAGAAGATATTTCAGATTCTATTACTCCTGCAATATAAGATTCCCATGTTTCTATTGTGTTATACTGTCCAAACACATTTTCCAATGCTCGTAATTGAGCAGCGTTATAATTTTGTTGAATATAGTTGCTATAGGCATTATTACTTGCTTGATTATATGCGCTTTGAAACATAGTAATACCTTTTATATAATCAGAATCTGTTTGGTAATGAGAAAAATGAAAATGAACATAAGGATATATAGTTTTTTTTCCAAATACAAATGCTCCCATATTCTTCTCTCCTTTCTTTAGATCTAAATAAAAAATAAGGGAAGAGATTTCTCTCTTCCCTTAAAATCAAATTGTTGGATCTCCAGAACCAAAATCATAATCATAATCTAAATTATAATTTTCTGGTTCGTTTTCTTCTTCTGTAATATTATTAGTTACTACTGGCAGAGTCACCAAGTACTTGGATTGCGCAGAGTACTTTCTTTGTTTTGTCATAAGCTGTATAACCTGGGAATGCGTCCATTGTAAATGTAAATGTTGATGGATCACCAGTAGCAGCCATTGTGAATGTGAAGTTTGACTGTACACGGCAGTTTGGAATTATAAATTCAGCAGCATGATCTTTACCATCTGTGTCTCTGAATAATGTAGCAGCTTCAAGATAGAAGTTGCCTGAGAATTTACCTGGTTCGATATCAATAGTAAGAACATTTTCATTAGAATAATAATCTACAAATACTGTTACATTTGTTTCTGCATCGGGTTTTTCTGATACTGTAAATTCAACACCTTCTGCATCTATTGTTGCTTCTACTAATTTATCAGGATTTGATCCATCTCCTTCAACAATACCTGCATATGCTTTAAGAACAGTACCCTCTTTAATAGTTGGCTTTTTAAAATCAGTTGTTGGCCAAGCCGCTGTTACGTTACCATCTGTGCCAAGTGTTCCTTCAATTCTAGCATTAAAATGTGCTTCTTTTGACTCAGAGATAAGGCCTGCGCCAGCAAGAACAGCAAGACCCATAGGAGAAATAAGAGCATCTTCCATTGTGAATGTGATTGTTCTTTCGCCGTCCCATGATACTAATCTCGCGTTACCTCTACCACCAGTTGCGTATACTGTTGTAGCTGCACCCTCAACTGTTGATGTTTTTAATGTGTCAAAATAAAGAACTGGTTCGCCTGCTTTGAATTCAGTATTGCCAATTTTCATTTCTGCTTTAGCTTTAAGAACTACGTTTGCAATTTCTCTAACGCCAAATTGTTTATTCATACCTAACATAGTGTATATTTCCTCCTTTAAAAAAGTTTTATTTTTATATTAAAAAAAGAATTTTAAATACCCATCCAATTATCAAGTGGTTTATCCCCTTTTGCACCAGCTAATCTACATTGTAAATCAATATCAAAACTTTGCTTTTTTGAAAACCTATCTACTAATCCAAATAATTGATGAAATGTATGATTAGCCAAATCACGCATTGAGACTCCAAGTCCAACAGAAAGAATTTCTAAATAAGCTCCAATCGCACTTTTTTCATTTGCTTGAGCGGTTTTTGCTTCGGCAACTTTTTGTCTCCCTTTGTTGAGAGCTTCCGCAATTGCTGCGGCTCGCGCGTCTACGGGTTTAAATTCTTCCGCTTCAACTTTTTCACTAAATAATTTATGAATACAAAAAATTTCTTTTATATAATCTTGAAATTTAATAAATAAATCATTGTCTAATAATAAAAACTCTTTCTTCTCTTCTCTACTAAGAAGTATTCCTTGCTCAAGTAAAGATACTTGGCAATCTTTAAAAAGAAAATTTAAAAATAGAGCAATATTGTTTCTATCTTCTTCTGTAACTCCTTCTCCTTTATGAAGAATTACATAAAACAAAAGAAGATTATTAATTTGCATACCAGGTTGCGGTGTTCTCGTACAGAACTGGAGTACTTTAAAAAACTCCGCCTCAGAAAACATGGAGGAGATTTCCGCAATAGTGGGCTGATGAATAAAGAAGTTTTGTTCAAATAAAATATCTGCACCTGTATAAAGCGCAAGCTTATTCATTTGTGTCCTCTCCACCATGAATTGCAGAGTACATTAAAGTAATTCCTGCTATCTGGTCATTTATAACAAGGTTATTAGCACCTAAAAATTGTAAAGTACCAATACCACTTAATTTCTGATTATTTAATCTTGCATCGATGCGGCCTGCGATTTTATAAGGTCTTAATTTAAAATCCCCTAAATTCCACAAATCAAAATGACATAATATATCAATAGTAATAATATTATCTCTAAATTGAGGATTTGTCGCGTTTGGAGTAAAATTATCAAATGAAATAATTACATAAGATAATTGTTCTTCTGTAGTTTCAATTTTAGGTACAATTCTAATATGCTTATCAATTAAAGAAAAAGTTTCTGCTTGTGTTAAATTTGGTCTTTTTAGGCAGTCGTCTGTTTTATAATATAATAATTTCTTTAATTGTTCGTCTTCAAGCATTTTAGTAATTATAATACTAAAATCTTTTTCCATTGATAAGAAACTCGATTTATTATCATATAAATAATCAGTATTTCCTACTATCATATCTCAAAACTCCTTTTTCTCTCATTAATTAAATAAAGATTCTACAAGAATTAATTGACTTTTATTACCAAAAGCAACGGTAAAGAACCCACTTTTAATAGAATCCCATTTAATAGTTATTTCTCTATCTGATTGAGAAACAATTTTAATATTATCTCCTGTAATATTCCAAGAGCCTTCTAAACTATCATCGTTAATAGTATAAGTATTTTCAGATAACGGTTTTACAACAGCTGGTCCTGATAACCAATCATCTACAACAACATCATCCAAAACTGGTTTATCTTCTACTATCTCATAATTTTCTTCTGCATAAACTCTTAAAATATTTTTATAGTCAACAGTATTCACTGATTGAACTTCCCAGGTTTTATCCGCATATTCAAATTTAAAGTATCTTTCGATATCTGCGGAAGCCGGTATTAAAAAATCTAAACTCTGATTTGGAGTATCAATTACAAAAGATCCATTTTTAGAAGATACAATCTTCTTTTCTGCGGGACCCACTAATGCAAAATAATACTCTTTATCTTTGATAACCAATGGCGTTTCCTCACATAAACGAATTCCACCCAAAAAATAAGCAGTTTCATTTAAATCATGTGAATAAACTAACCATTTAGTATTTGTCTCTTGCCAAGTTATTACTTTTCCTTCTTCTACGTTATTTTCTTTTAGACATGAAATAGTTTTATTGTTTAAAGTTTCAGTAAGTCTCTCTTCATTTATTAATGCTGGAAAAGTGTTTCCCTCAAGCTCAACCGTTGCTGAGTTATATGAATTATTTTCTAAACCATATTTTAAAGAATTAATTTTATGACCTTCCATTCTTTTTCGTGGATTGGTGCTACTACCATAGTAATCAAGTCTTTTTTTCATTAGCTCTAAATTATCTATCATTTTTTTAGCACCTCACTCAAAAGATTTATAGTCTTAAATA
The DNA here is from genome assembly GCA_045653225.1 of Bacilli bacterium. GTDB lineage: Bacteria > Bacillota_I > Bacilli_A > ML615J-28 > CAG-313 > UBA1737. The sequence continues at coordinate 14,583 of JAZOLP010000062.1, read as the reverse complement.
TTGTGTTACGGTAAGTATAAAAGCTTGTTTCTTCAACTCTTAATCCTTTAAGCTTTGACAAAACAATCAAAAGATTAAGGGAGCAAATTTCTTGTAAGCCCGCGATTTCCACAATAAGTCCATCTAAATGCGCTTTCCAATCTTCATCGTTTTCACGCATTGGAATTAATTTCCATATTTGATTAACTAAACGAAAAATATTTTTATTTTCAATTTCAACAGGAATTATCATATTGAATTCCCCACATTCTTCCCAAATAAATTACTCCAATTAGATTTGATTCTATTTGTAGAAGAATCATGAATTCTACGTTTATAAAGACGTTGAAGATGTGTGGAATGTTTTAAATTCTCTTCTTGCAGTTTTGTAAGTTGCGCCAAATGTGCCGCTTGAGAAGTAAACTTAAAATCTGCACTAGAGTATTTTTGTCTAATATTTTCACAAGAATTAATTTGTCTACCAAGCCACTCTATCATCATTAAAACAGCTAAAATAGTAATTTCTTCAAGTGTTAAATCTGTATTAAAATAAGAGCGATCTTCAAAATCGCCCTCATTATTTTCTACTATTTCTTCAATTTGATAATCAAATACATTAAAACGAGGAAATTCAAAACTAGACATCGCACTTATTAATAATGATTGACAATCTCTTTTTGTGTCTCTGGGAGTATACTCCATATACATATCTTCGGTAATTCTACCTAAAAAATTATTATAAACTTCTTGAAATAAAGTCACCAAGAGACCTCCTCTCTAAATTTATGATATTACTTTATATTTATCACTATAGTCGGTTCTTCTTTCTGTTGCAGGTTTTTCATTATAGGTAGGTGCTGCAGTACGTCTTGCAGAAGGTTTAACTGTAGTGTTGTTGTCTTCATCCATAACTGATTCTTTAACTCTTGCAAGAGCAAGTGTAGTATCAAAACCAGTTTTATTTTTTAATGCTTCAATCTTTTGTAAATTACCAAGTGGTAATGTAACTGCATATTTTTTCATTAAATCTAAAACACCAATAGGCGCATAGTCTAAACAATCTAAAAACTGTTCAATTGACCCGTGAAGCATCATATCTTTTACATTTTCTTCCGACATCCAATATTCAGGCTCTAAACTGTTTGGACATAAATCTGCGGCAAGCTCCTTATCATCGATTAAGAAATAATCTGCAAGAAGAACTTTTCCGCCAGGAAGATAAGATAATTTTTCAATCTCTTCTTTTGGAATTTTTTGTGTTTCGCCTGGAGCGAACTCTCTTGTAACGCCTGTCTCTGGAATTGTATATCCAGCTGTTGCGCTACTTCTATTTTTCACTAATACGATTTCTTTCATTGTTTTAACTCCTTTTTCTCTCAAGTGGGTTTGTTAGTGACGAGCCGAAACCCGCCACTAAATTAAAACCCTATATAAATTAATACTGTTTTGTAAGTGATGTATTTCTGTAGATAGCGATATTGTTTGTCATGATTGTAGCAACACCGAGTTTCTTGTAAACTCTGAATTCTCTTGACCAATCTTCGTTTTCTACTTCTTTAACAGCTGTTGCTCCCTCAAATGCAACTTTAACTGGTTTACCTTCTCCAGATGGCATAATGTAGCAATAACCTGGATCGATAACTTTCATTGTATTTGTTTCATCTTCAAAAGACTGTGGAAGGATAATTACTCTATGACCTTTATATGTTGTAAAGTAACCATTCTGCCATCTTTCGTCTTTCATTGCTTCTGAAATCCATTTATCTGCAGGCATCATTGTTACAGCAAATTCATATGTGCAGTAAATTGTTGGAACACCATATGCGCTTACTACGCCAAGGAGTTTATCAAATTTAGCTTCATCAAAAGAAGGTTCTGCAACATAGTTATTAGCTGGAAGCTGACTAACTGCTGCGATAAGAGAATTTGCAATTTCTTTGTAAACGTTTTCATCTAAGCCTTCCATAACAATAGCGATAAGTTCTGCAAAATCAACTCTACCATCAAGGAATTCTTCAATACCTACGCGAGCTGCGCCACCAAATGCTTGTGTATCAACATCAAATGTTTCTTCACCAAGTCTGAATACTTCGTATACACCAGCAAGACCTACTTTTGTGATAAACTGTTTAGCTCTCTGTCTACCAAGTTTTCTTCTGAATGTAGGTTTGTCACCCTGGCCGAATACTTTAACTTCTGCGAAATCGCCATACTGTGCGATAACTTTTTTTGGAAGTACGTCTGAAAGAACTTCTTCCATAAGTGTGAAGAACATGTTTTTATTTTCTCTATAAAGTGCGTTTGAACCTAAATATTCGTTCAATTCACGTCTAGCTGTTTCATTTAAAACGTCATATGAATATGACTGACCCCCAAAGCTGTAAGCTGTAGCAACAGAAGGGTCTGCCTTTGCAAGTGTTTTTACAAGGCTAAATAATTCGTTTCTTTCTAACATTATCTATTTTCCCTCCCTATTACTGAATTCTTTGGATTTTAACTGCAGGCTGACCATCAGCAAGTGTATAAACTTTTACAATGTTCCAAAGCATGCCATCTTCGCCTTCTGTAACTGCAAGAATGCCGTCTGCGCCAGGAGCAAGTTTAACACCAACTTCAAGTGTTTCTGCTGAACCATTTACTGTGTTTGTTGTGAAAATATCACCAACATTTGTTTTGAAAAGTCTTGGATTAACTCCGCCTTTTTTACATGCAAAATCTGCATTTGTTTCTCTAGCATCATAAACTTTTTCTTCACAGAATACGAGCATAGCTTCGCCTGCGCCGTCAAAGTTTACTTCATTATTTTCATAATCATATTTAGCAAACATACCCTGTTCAAGAACATCTTCGCCAGCAGGAAGCTGAGCATAGATTTGACCTGTTCTCATAGCTGAAAGATGGTTTGGTTCAACCTGACCATAACCAAATTTAACAAAAGTAGCTTTGCTTAATCTTGTTTTAGCCATTTTAAAAGTCCTCCTTTATTTTTATTTAAATTATAATTGTTGTTTTCTTACTTCTTCTGCGGCACGCACCCACGCAGGAGCTGAATCAAATGATCCTTGCGCAGAATCAATATTTAAAGACATACCTTTATCTTCTCCGTCATCTGCTAAGTTAAAATTAACTTTGTTTCTAACACAGAGAATAGAAAGTTTTGCTTCAATTTCATCAAGAGAATATTTTTCAATATTATCAACTACTTCTTTTTTGTCTTCATCTGATAACATTGAGAATGTTTTAATCATATTCTGTTTTTCTTTGAGTTCAATATCCGCTTTAAATTTTGATAATACTGATATTTCTTCCTGTAAAGAAAGATTTGTTTCTTCAAGAGCAGAGAATTGTGTTTGAAGTTCAGAAAGTTCTGATTGAAGTGCTTCATATTCTTCAACAGAATAAGAAGTTTTCTTTTTATCTTCTTCTTTTTCTTCTTTTTGCTCTTCTTCAGGTTTGTCTTCTTTTTCTTCAGGCTTATCTTCTATTTTATCTTCTTTTTCGTCCTTATCATCTTGTTCAGTTTTGTCCTCTTTTTTTGCAAAAAATTGAACGCCACCATTTTCTTCGATAAAAGTTTTTTCAACTTCAACTAATTCACTTTCGCAAACAAGTTCTTCATTATCATAAGAAAAATTAACTCTAAGGTGAGAATCGCCATCTTCAATAATTGCGAAATGTTGTTCTCCTTCTGTGAAGAAGCCTAAAACCTGTGCGGTTTCTACAATCTGTTCAGAAAAAGTAGTAAACAATGCGCTGTCTTGCGCAACTTCATATTTAAGAATATCCATAGATTGTTTTTGTCCTCCTTCTAATAATTCTTGCATTTCACTAATCATAGCACTAAAAGTTGTTTTAAAGCTATCTTCAAGTGAAAAATTAACTTGTATTGAGGCTCCCTCAAAACAAGGTTCTTTGTGTTCACCTAAAACGCAAAGTTTTGAAATTATTCCGTCATTTACTATGAAAAATTTGCGTTTTCCATTATCTGTTTTTGCCCACGAAAAGTCTAAAAAATCTTCATCAAATTCCATAGATTGTCCGCGACCTTCGTCAACAATAACTTTAGACTCAGGATACTGACCGGTCCAGATATAACCTTCTGTACACAAATACTCTCTAATTATTTGATGGTCATCTTCAAATTTTTGAAACCATACTTTCGCATGTAAATCAACAAATCCATAAGGAACAGTATTAGTGCTTAATTTCCATTGACCATCTCTTTTTGTTAAGATTTCTTCGTGTTCTTCAAAATCTCCAATACCTTCATTGAATTTTCCTACGATTGGACATCCTGGCAAAGAAGCCGCCAACTTAATAGCAGCCTCTTTGGTAATTAAACTTTTATTTCTATTTGGATTTTCATCATCAACATAAAGAACTTTAATGTTGCATTTAGAAATAAGAGGATTAATAGGAACTATATCCAAAAATTCGCAAGATTGTTCAATAGGAATACTGATATGTCTCATTTATTTCTCCTCCTATTTAACCCATTGCTTCTTTATTTGCTAATGTTTTATCACTTTTTTCATTATCAGGTAATTCTTGTCCGCCAACAGACTTTTTGTCTCCATGAACCTGAGCTAAAGTTTCTGCGTTCATTGTTGAGCTCATCATTGGTGGTATCATAATTTTTGATAATTCAAGAATATCATTTTCAAATGTAATAGATTGTAAAATTTCCATTTGAGTATGACCAAGAGCAATTTGTGGTAATACTTTAGAAAAACCTAACTGAGTTTGCTCTTTATATAATTTAGCTAAATCTTTATAATTATATTGTGTTGTTTCTAAAAATTCAGCTTTAAAACCATATTTTTTCTTATCTGGGAAGCGCAATCTTAAACCCTTGTTTGAAAAATTCTCAAACTGTAATAGTAAGTTGCGGCCACTACCCTCGTCATTTAAAATACTTCTGTCTAAAGAAGTATTACCTTCTGTATTAAACAAATTGTTAGATACACCAGATTGATTAAATATTCCTCTCTCAACTTTAGCTAATTCATCAATAGAAGTTGACGAAGAACGATCTGATAAATCAATTGCTTTCATATTTGCAAATGTTGTAACTAAATCGGTTCCAACTGTGCGTTTTAACATATCAACAACAACACTGTGCAAATCCGCAGCTTCATCTGGGTCAAATATTAACTCACCATTTTTATCTAAAGGCAACTCTTGAATAATCAATTTAACTAACTGTTGCATCATTCTTTTTCTATCAATTTCTTGAGCTTCAGCCAAATCAATAATTGCGGGAATTACATTTATAAACAATGGAGATTCAATATTGTTAAAGCTAAATTTTACAGTTCTTGATGTGTCTAATAAATACCATCCGTCACTATCTCCCATATATTCAGCTTTTAATTGTTGTTCTTTAAATTTAATATATCCCTTCCTAAAATCTTTTGGAAACATATTAATAATCTGCATTCTATACGCAGTATCAGTAAATGCATCATCAAAATATTTCATATTAAATTCAACTGTTGGTTCTCCACCTTTAAAGAAACGAGTTCTGCAATAATCTGGCGGCAATGCTTGTAAATCTATTTTCTCTTGGTTATCTAAAATATAGCCATAGTAAACACCATCGCGCACAACTTTTAAAGCGATATCGCCGCATAATTGTTTTAAAGATGAATTGTCCAAAAACTCAACAACTTCAAAAAAGTTATCATAAATTTTTCCTTTAACCTTTTCTGTTAATTCTTTTGTTGTTTTCTTAAGAGTATTTGGAGTTACATACCAATCATACCTATATAAGAAAGCCGCGTATCTACAAAGTCTTTGATATATACCACTAACCTCATAGTAAAAGCTAGAAATTTTTCTTAATTCTGAATAATTTCTTTGATCAATTGCTTTCATAATAGTTGTCTTGTCACCATATGTAGAATTTACCTTTTTAAAGCTATTTAAGTCAACAGAAGGATCTAACATTTTCTTTGATGCAATTTGCATTTTGGAAAAGTTATACATTTCTCTATCTTCCAAAGATTTTCCTCCTCTCTCAATCACAGTAACCTGCTTTTTTCATTATATAATCATACGTAATGTAATTATAATCAGTGTAAGGAATTTCAATTAATTTAATATTGTTTTTCATACAAAATCTTCTTTTTAAATTATCATTATGTTGTTGTTGAAATAATCCTCTTTTTCCGCCAAATTTACTTACAGGTTCATAGTGTTGTTTACCTTGAAATTCAATTAAGAAATCTAAATCACCTGCATCATCAAAAACGGCGAAATCAAAAGCTAATAATCTACCATTGGTACTAACTAAGCCTTGGAAAGAATATTCTTCAACAAATGGAATATCATTCATTTCTAATATTTCACATATTTTTATTTCACCTTTACTAGCTTTCATAAAAATTCCTCCAGTCTTCTAATATTATTTAAAAAATGGACGAAATAGTTTGCTCGATTTCGCCCATTTTTTTTCTTAATTCATTCTAATATAATCACGAACATTGAATTTCTTTTTCTTCTTTGTTTCTTCTTGAGTTTTTATATAATAAAGTCCATATCCTAGACTGGACACTTTATCTTTTTTAATTCTTTTATTAATTTTTACAAGTCTAATATTTTGACCTTCATTTTCTTCTGTTAGATTCATCATTTCTTCTTTAAGAATTGAGGTTAATGTGAATGGTCTAAGATATTTTTCTCTCTCTTCTGGAGACATTGCTTCACCTTTGCGCGTATTTAGCAACTTAGCTTTCGCAACTCTTTCATCTGTTAAAAATTTAACTTTACCAGAATTAATTTGAACTTGTAAATTAGAATACATCTCTGTGTTGAATTGCGCGTTTGCCTTTACAAGATATAAGACATCTCGTATTGTACTATTTGACAGGAATTTTTTATACTCCCCATCTTTATCATTGATTACGCCAAATCCTGGGAATTCATCTCCCGTCTCTGGGTCTATTTGACTTTTAACCAAAAGGTCAACATAGTTAATACCGATACCATTGGCATCAATTACAAACGCACGAGGTTTGTATAAGAAATATAGTCGTTTAAATTCTAATATTTGATCTTCAATATGAATGTCTGACCAGGTTTTTATATTAACAACAGACTTTAAAGAAGGTCCCGTTGGTTGCGGAGTTACTTTAAAAATTGTAACAACAGATGCGTCAGATTTACGTCCAATATCCGCACTAAACACATAATATGAACCTTTCATTGAGCGCCCGCTAGCTTCATACTCTGGCTGCTTTAATTGTCTACATTTATCAAAAGCCTCACCATTAAAGAAAGACTTTTCCGCGGTTCCAGACCAACGAGAACAATATTCTCTTTCAAAGGCTGCTTCATTAAAAGTTCCTTCATTCTGAATATCTTGGATAAAACTTGCATCAAGCAATTTTTCCATAACAGGTATCTTATAAGTACCACCCATTACAAAATATTTATCCGGCTTCGGGACTGAACACACCAAAAACGAGATAAGTTTATCGTAGCTATATGTTCCCTTCCAACCCGCGGTTGTGATATAAATTTGCGACTTATTCAATGTCTCCTCGGGTACTGCAACACCATCCATACAAGGACGCGCAACGTTCATTGTAGGAATAATTACCGAAGATAGGATTTCCCCATCTACACCAACACATTCTTCTACAAGTCCGCCATGACGACGCTGACCTCTGGAGCTTTCACGGGCCGCAATATTATCAAAATAAGAACCATTTTTGAATGCGATACGCACCTTATCTCTTCTAAACTGAGTACCTTTTTGACCTTTGCTATAATCTATTTCTCGATCAAAAGCAGGAATTTTTAAGCAAATTTCATTTACCTTTTCCGCAATAATACTAGCAGATTGCTCTTTATTACCAGAAGTAACAAACAATGCCGCACGAGGGTAAAGAATACACCTAATCATCAAAAGCATAATACTTAAAAAACTTTTTGAGAACGCACGAGGGAATGTCGCGAAGACATACTTATGACGCATGGCTCCGCGCATAAACACACGCTGATAGAAGAATAAATTGAACTGGCCGCCACTCATATGGTCTACGAATATATCTGGGTATTCTCGCCAGAAGGATACATAGTCTCTTATGACTGGTAATATAGGTTTAATTCTTTCTTCTGAAACACCTATTTTTTTACTATCTGAAATTTGTAATATATCGCTGAGAGCCATTATTCATCTTCATCCTCCTCTTCTCCTTCGAGGAAATCATAGAAATCTTCATAGTCTTCATCTTCTAACTCATCAACAGTAGGAACTAATATATCTTCATCATCTTCAAGCTTCTGTTCAAATTCATCTTGCTTCTGCATTTGTCTAATCGCATTTTCAATAAGATTTCCAAGATTAAGTTCTTCTGTAATAAGTGTTTTAGTATATTGCTTTAAATCTGCTAAAGTTTTATCTACTTTGTCTTGCGGGATATCAGTGCAATATCTTGGAATAAAACCTTGTTTTTCGCACATTGCAACTAATTCACCAACAGAGTCAACATCGTCTCCAGACTCTGCTTTATTTTGTTGCGCAGTAAACTTACCAGATTTCATTAAAGAATCATACATGGCCTGTGTTTTCTTTGCACCTTCTACATCGCCCATATCCAAAAGCTGGTGTGTTTTTAACGAAGTTTTACAAATTAATTTTAAAGTATCCACGTGTCCCGCGTTCTGAATATCAAAAGAGTTAAACATATCAACATAAAGCTGTTCAAGTCTAACCCATTCTTCTGGAGTATACTGTCTGCCCCATTTCAAAGATAACATTCTTCTATCATCTTCTGTTAAAGTATCTTCAAAATAACTTGGCCCATAAGGGTCTGCTGCGACTTGTCCAGGAGCTTCGAGATTTGGCGGGTCTAGGGATGGTTTAGTCAAATCCGCAATCCTATCTAACTCTGCCTGGGCTTCCGCATCTTTCTGAGCCTGTTCGCGCATCTCTGTGATCATATTCTGCAAAGCTGCGACTTCAGAAGCCATATCTACATCAGGCTCTCGCGCCATAAAACTTGAGTAAGTTTCTTTCTCTTCTGGTGGAGGCGCAGACTCAGGAATATTCATTTTTTTAACTTCTTCCTCAATTTCTTCTTCTGAATAACCTTGCGCTTTTAGTGATCTGCGGGCACTAGCTTTTCTTTCTTCTGACAGTGTTTGTGTATCTGCCCAGCGCTTATTTTTATATTGGCTCAATTTCATTTGAGACATATATCTACCCATAATAGTAGGCCCCACCAGCTTGTCCGGCTGATCTTTATAACTTAACAATACTTTATTCCACACATCTGGAACGTAAGGTACATCTACCTCTTTCATGATCCACACATATGTTTCAGGCTGAAAATTATCAATGTGCATAGTCATACAATCTTTACATACGGTGACCTTGCCTTTTGGATATTTTTCTAAATTATTTGTGGAATAATATTTGTCACTATTTTTGAGGCGGCCGCACTTATCGCAATACATTTTAAATTTTTCTGCTGCCACTATATCCTCTCCTTTCTTTTTTATTTTCTTTTTCTACATTCTTTACATATACTATAAAAATTATTTTTATTTCGACTAAAGAAATATGGGTGAGCTGGCTTCTCCTGGCCGCAACGGCCGCATTTCTTCCAAGGTAGTTCACTATCTTTACTCCAGAGCCAAATAAGATTTTCCGCAAATGCCCTGTCCGCAATAATTTTTGGAATTTTTTTGCGCCATACAACAGAGAAAAACTCATCTGTGTGTTTATTGCCCAAAAGCTCGTTAATTTCTGCGTTAGTTTTACCTTCTATCTTGTAGCGCATTACTTTTTCATAAAAGGAGTCTTTTTCTAAGGCACGGCCGCACAATTCATCAAAAGCTTCCATGAGGAACCACACATCGCTATTAAAGTCACCTTTACCGGCCTCGCGCAACTGAGCATAATTACAAAGTATATTAAGAATAAGGTCTTTATTACAGAAGGAAGCAGCGTTGTAGACCAAATCGCCATTTACTAATTCTTCTTCTGCGTCTAAATAAAATGGTTTTTTTGAGTGGATTGGCGCGATTGCAATTACAGGTTTGCGGTACGCATTCTTTACAGCATATTGTTCTTTGCGGGTTTCGATTAAAGCGGTTTTGGCCAGATATGCGCTTCTTCCGCTCGCTTTCCGCATATATTGTTCCCAGTTAGAGATTGTCTCGCGGATTTGCGCAAGGAAAGGAACTTCCGCAACATCTTTATCGGTAATTGTATCTCTTGGGCGAAATAAAATATGTTTATCATTGCGAATAAGCCCATTGATGGAATCCTCACCTTGCTCAAACTGTTCCGCAAGTCCTTCCCAAGAAGTTTCTCTTTTCGCAATTGTTTGTTCTCTATTGGGTGTTACTAATCGTTTTTTATCTTTATCAAAGCCAATGATTAAATAATCTGCCAAAATTTCCAGATATTTTTCATTGGGATTTGGATTTTCTTCTAAAATTTGATTTACAAGCTGTAGTCTTTCTTCTGCAGTTTGTAAGGTATAATCTAGTTTCATATTTCACCTTCTTTCTTAGGGTTATAATAGCAAAAATTTTTGGGTAAGGCAAGTTTAGTTGGCGTAGGGAATGTTTAGTCAAGAAAAAAATTTTGTGTCGTAATTTGGTTAGGAATTGAGTTACTGGATTGGAAGTGTCAGGCACAAACTGTAAAGTAAAACACTTTACACTAATCCTACAAACAAGCCCCGCTTTATTAAACTAAAGTAAAAAATCGCTTCCTATTAAATATAAAAAATAAATAAAAAAACTTAAAAACAATAAAAAACTTTTTAAAAAACACTTAAAAACCACAAAAAAATCAGTTTTATGTTTTAAAACGGCTTTAATCCATTTTTTTAAAAACCAACCAAATTCCTACATTTTTAAATAAAATCTGCGTCAGATTTAAACAATTTTAAAAAAAATGCAAAAAACTTTTAACAAAAGTGTTGACAAATTCAAAATTCAGTGTTACAATAATTGTATCAGGGATGCGCAAGTCCTAAAAAATCAAATTAAAAAAAGGAGATTAAAAAAATGTTAAAAGTAAAAATTGTAAAAGGTTTAAAATTTGAATTGAATAGAAACAAATGGTTTGATATTCTTGAATTTATGGACAGCTTAGACTATGTAGTAAATTCTTTAAGAAAATACGAAAATAAAGATATTTACGAACGAAATGTTGATGAAATACTTAAATTGTGTAACAGGGTTGAACAACTTTATAATGATAAACTTTGTGATTATATTGGAATAAATGCTTATTGTATTGATTATGAAAGTATACAAAGTAAAGCTCAAAAAGTATACAATAAATTAGCTGAAGCAGACCAAAGGGAAAGAGAAGCTCTTGAACGATGGTATTGGTCAACAAGATTATAATATAGTTGAGCTTTAAAGCTCAACTATAATAATAAAAATATTATAATAAGGAGATTTTAAAAATGTTAAGAGTTGAACAAATTACAAAAATGGTTGAAGGAATCGGCGAACAATTTAATGATGATATATTAATACGATTCTATGATAGAAAAAAGAATATTTTTGCTTGTGAGTTTATTCCTGCAGAATACTACGAAAATGCAACACCTATAATTGAAATAGTGCAAAGTTATAAAGGAATTCATCCATTTGGCAATTTTATATATGACAGAGAAAACTATAAAATTTTAACAATAGAATTTGAATTGATTAATAGTTGCGATTGAATAAATCGCAACTATAAAGATAAAAATATAATTATAATGAAAGGTTGTAATATTATGAAAATTAAAATTATTAAGTTGCACTTAAATATTAAAAATACACAAATACAAAATATTATCTATTTGATTGATGATATTAAAGACCATATCAGAAGATTAGATGAAATGATTATTGATGGCAAAATCGAAGAACATAACACAGATAATTTCATAAAGTGGTTTGATTGGTTAGAAGATTTATGTTATAGTTATAACTACAGATTTCTACCACAGAAGTATGATAATAAATTAAAGCAATTAGAAAGCTTATATATTGATTGCAAATCAAAATACTTTATATAGTGAAGCAATTCACTATATAAAGATAAAATAATTATAAAGAAAGAAGGATAAAACTATGACAAACAAAACAACAACAAGAACAATGGAAGAAAGAAAGGCAAGTTATTATTTACCATATAATCCAATAACTAAAAAAGTTATTGATGTAAATAATTATCCAAACATAAAAATTGATATGACGGTAAATGAAATAAGAGAAGATTGTTTATTATTAACATTATATTGTTTGACTTATGAACAAGCAAAAGAATTTCAGAAGAATTATAAAGGTAGTTTAACATTTAGAATTATTAATTTTCCAAAGGGTTATATAGCAGAGATTTAATCTCTGTTATATAACAGAAAGAGGTATAATGATATGAGAGAAAAAATTGAAAATATAATCATAACCATAATAGCAATATGGATAGTTGCAAGTATAATTGACTTTATAATTTGCGGGCAGTTGGCTTGGCATACTTCAGTCGAGCTTCAGGAGTGGAACATTGGCTTAATTGTCTATAACTGGATAAAGTAAGGGGACGCGGATTTCCGCGTTTCTTTTGCGTTTCTTAAAAATTTTTTATATAATATATATAGAAAATAAAGGAAAGGAGATAATCAACCTTGAAGAGTAATGAGTATAATGAACTTGTTATATCGTTGCAAACTATCAAAGACTATTGCACTCAACAAGATAATTGCGACTATTGTGCGTTTAAGGATTCAGGCATATGCAAAACTCCTGAAACTTGGAACATTGCAGAAATGATTAAAGCACAATAAAGTTCATCAGTCTGAGCGATAACTCGCAAACGACTGAAATTTCACAACTCTGGCACAAGGGAGATTTTTACGCGATGAATATAATTGAATTCAAAAAACTTGACCAGTCCCGCAAAATAGACAACGCAGGGCGCATAGGTATACCAAAGAAAATAAGGGACGCATATAAAATTGCAGAAGGCGATGAATGTGATTTTTGTTATATTAAGACAGATGAAAAACGCGCATATCTCTGTTTTGAGATAATCACAGACAGACGCACACCCGCGGAAATAGAAGCATTAATAAAAGGTTTTCAAGACTATGGTATTGATGTACCGCAAGACTTATGGGAACAGTTTCAGGAGCTAAGAGCGAAGGGCTAATAGCTCTTATTTTTTTTTACTCGCCGGAGCCTGCGCGGCAGTCTATTTCGCGCGGGCTCCGAATTTCGCTTTAGTGTACTAAAGTGAATTTTTTATGCTCCGCTTTACTTCAATAAAGTAATAAAGTGGCATCCCGGAATCACTTTAGTTCATTAAATCATTAAAGTGTCCTATAAATCGGACACTAAAAAAATTGGAAAAATTTTCCTAAAAAACCCTTGACAAATTGGTTTATATGTGTTATACTATATATGTAATAAAGGAAAGGGGATAACCGTTATGAAAACAATTAAAACAGAAGCAATTATCAACGAAAAAGGACATATTGTTGAATATGTAAGCGACTTAACAGGAGCAGAAATCAATGAAATATTAGAAAAGCACCCAGAATGGAAATGGGCAAAAGTAACCGTTGTCTGCGCATATGGCACAGCAAATGATGAATTGGAAGGAGTTGGGTTTTAATGTATAAGGTTTATGATTGGTATGAAGGCAGAGAATTACTTGGAACTTTTGACAGTTGGCACGAAGCAAGACAGTGTAAGAAAGAACGAATTGCAGATACTGACGGCGAGTGCGACATTGAAATTGTTTATGTAGGCGAGTAAAAAAATTGCGGAAAGGGGTTGACAAAACCCCTTCCATATGATATAATAATTATAGTAAAGGAAAGAAAAGAGAGGTAATTAAAATGAAAGTAACAGGTATTGTAAGAATAATTGATGATTTAGGTAGAGTGATAATCCCCAAAGAAATCCGCAGAAGTATGGGAATTAAAGAGGGTGATCCTCTTGAAATGTTTATGGATACTGAGAGTGGTGGTTTAGTGTTAATGCCATATCATTCAGAAGCGTCGGACAAAATCAATGCAATCGCTGAAAATCTGTCTATTAGCGGTGCAACTCCCGAACATTTGAAAATTGCAAAAGAATTACAAGAAATTGCAAAAAACTTAAAAAACTTCAATAAAAGGGCTTGACAAAAGCCCTTCTCTATGATATAATAATTATAGTAAACAAGGAAAGGGGTTCTAAATATGAACGCAAAAGAAAGAATGAATGGATTAGCAACGAAAGTTTTGACAGAAAAAACAGAGAAAACAGAAAAAAATTGTGCAAATTATGTAATTCGCACAATTATTGAGAAAAAAATTCGCAAGGCGGCAAATAAAGGTCTGTTTAGTAAAAAAATCATAGTACCAAGACATTATTCCAAAGCACTTATAAGAAGTGAGCTTGAAATTCACGGATTTACAGTAAAAGAGTGGAATAACAATATGAGAACTATGAAAGTTGTGTGGTAATTATATAATAAAAAAATAAAATATAATAACATTTTAAGGGATTATTGCAAAAATTATCCCTTAAGAGGAAAGAAGGTAAACAAATGAAAGCGACAGGTGTTGTAAGAAGAATTGATGATTTAGGAAGAAT
>JAZOLP010000061.1:0-4919 GCA_045653225.1 Bacilli bacterium | reverse complement strand
CCAAGGGAAAGTGCATTGTGTCCGTCGTTGCTGATCGGTCCTACCTGCATCGGAATTCCGTTTGTGAGTGTAAATGCAACACCCATTACTATGACACATACATACACGATAAATTCCATTAGAGACTCTCTAGAAAGATATGCATTTATCGCAATCGTGGCCGAAATAAACATATTAAAAATACAAGTAATCTTATAAATATACGCTTATTTATAGTTAAACTACAAATAACATTACTATGAGTATCATTGTATTTTTCTAAATAGCTTTTATTATTCATAATGTTCTCCTTTCATAAATATTATAAATTTTCTAAAATTTTATTTAATTCTTCTTCAGTAACTAATACTTTACGTTTAGTTCCTTGTTGAGTACCTGAAACGATACCAAGAAGTTGCATATCTTTAAAGATATTATCCATACGATTAAAACTAGTACCTTTAATCTTTTGAAGTTGATTTACAGAAGCATTTTGGTTTCTAACAACAAAATAACAAACATCTTCAAATAATTCATCATTACGACCTAAATTAGGATCGCTACTTCCATTTCCAGCACCACGAGATGCTGAAGATTGACAAAGTTCTTCAAGAGTAACTATATAATCAACTTCATAATTATCTCTTAAATATTCAACAACATTTTTAATTTCTTTATTTGTAACAAGAGCACCTTGTAATCTTGAATCCCCTTTACCAGGGTATCTTAAAATCATATCCCCTTTACTTTCAAGTTTTTCTGCTGCAGATTGACCTAAAATAACACTTGAGTCAGCAAAACTAGACACTTTAAATGCAAGACGTGTAGGAATATTTGCTTTAATAGCACCCTTAATAACATCAGCACTAGGACGTTGAGTAGCAAGGATAATGTGAATACCTGCAGCACGAGCTTTTTGCATTAATTTTGTAATACAATCATCAACAGTGCTAGATGCATCCATAAACCAGTCATTAAACTCATCCATAATCATAACAATATATGGTTCCTTAGGTAACCCTTGTTCTACTAATTCTTCATTTAACTCAGATAATTCAACAGCTCCATATTTATTTAATTTTTGATATCTTCTTTCCATTTCATCTGTTAACCAAATAACAGCAGGTTCAAAATAATTTTTATCAATAATTACTGGCATCGCAAGATGTGGGATATCTGAATATTTACTAAATTCTACTGTTTTTGGGTCTAATAACATAATTCTAACATCATCAGCAGAATAATGATAAAGTAAACTTAAAATAATAGTATTTAAACAAACACTCTTACCAGACTTAGTTTCACCGGCACATAAACCATGAGGCATATCACCGATATCAGCATAAATCTTTTCACCAAAGCTATTCATACCAACAGCAATTGGTAATGCATATTTACTATTAATAAACTCTTTAGTTGAAAGTAAATCTCTTAAATAAACAATTGATCGACTTTCCATTGGCTTAGGTATTTCAATCCCAGCATATCTCATATTAGGAATTGGTGTTAAAATACGAATGTTACTGCATGCTAAATACATTGCTAGATTATCTTCAATTTTTCTAATTGATTTAACATCTTCACTTAAACTTTCAAGTTCAATTAAATACATAATAACAGTAGGACCAAAAATATATCTTGCAACATGAGCTTTAATACCATATTTTTCTAAGATTTCATCAATCTTAGTTTTTTGTTCCTCAGCTATTGCAACATCTTTATCAGTAGTACCATTACCTTTGTTTAATAACTCTAAACTAGGTGCAATATACTTTTTCTTTTTAGATATTTTAGCTTTAACAGGTTGTTGTATTTCAGGTTGTTTTTCAACAGGTTTTGAAATAGGTGTAACCTCTTTTTTAACAACAACTTCACAAACAGGTTCTGAATCGATTTCATTTTCAGAAATAACATCATTAATTATAGTCTCATCACCTTCATACTCAACATATTGATCAGCTAAAGATGAATAGTAGTTATCATCTGAATTATTAGATGAAATAGGCTCAACAACTTCTTCTTCTATAATTTCTTCAATAATTTCTTCTTCAATATAATCATTATTTGGCTTGTGAGATCTTAAAGAGTCATAACGACTTGGATCTAAATGATAGCCAACATTTTCAGCATAAGAAGGAGTATTTGAAATACTTGTTGAAACTTTTTTAACAGGATCACTAGATTTTTCTATTGTAGGATTTTCCCTCACTATTTGATGAATGTAATATTCTTTTTTACGACCATTTTTATTAGACATATGTATTTCTCCTTCCTTAATTTAAATTTTACTATTATTTATCTTATCACAAATTACAAAAAAAATCAATTATTTTTCTTATAATATTTTTGACATTTAAAATATTAAAAAAAAGAGTTTTTTAAAACTCTTCTTTTAATTAAAATCCTTCAAGATAAGTTTAGTTAAACTTTCCTTTGGTTTAGATAAAGCTTCTTCTAAAGTTGCTGCATCAGGAACTATTGTGTGAACCTTATAAGGTATATTACTTAAAGCACAAGAACCAACAACAAATTCAAGTTGTTTAGGATTATAGCTCATAATTCCAGAAATAACCTTACCATTTAAACTTTGTTCATCAAGTCTTCCCTCACCAGTAATTACAATATCATATTTTTTTACTAATTCATCAAAATGATAACTCTTTAATAATACATCAATACCCAAAGATAGTTTTGCATTCATGAATGCTACAAAAGCAAAACCTACACCACCAGCAGCACCAGCTCCAGGTGTTAAGTTGTAATCATGTCCAAATAAGTTTGTGACAACATTATTATATATAGTCATATTATCTTCTAATGTTACTAAATCCTCTAAACTTGCACCTTTTTGAGGTGAGAATACATAAGTAGCTCCCTTAGTTCCAAGAAGAGGATTAGATACATCAGTTAATACTTCAAATTCGATATTATTAATTAATGAATTAAACTCAGTTAAATCTATTGATTTAATATTTTTTAATTCATTATTACACATCTTAAAAATAATTGAATTATTCTCATCAATAAATTTAACTCCTAATGCTTCAAGCATGCCGCTACCACCATCATTAGAAGCAGAACCACCAATGCCAATTACAATTTTAGATGGTTTATGTTTTATAATTCCTTGTTTAATCGCTAAACCTAATCCATAAGTCGATGCAAGATAAGGATTAAGTTCTTCTTTCTTTAAACCTTTTATCCCAACACATTCAGCAAGTTCGAAATATAAACAATTCGTATTTTGATCATATAAGTATGTTGATTGATTTTCTCTTCTAAATGCATCACAAGTAGTGATTTTATTTGAAATCAACTTATTATTCCATTTCATTAATGCATCTAAGAAACCTTCACCGCCATCACTAATAGGTAAATATTCAGCTATATATTTTTTCTTATTAACATTATTTACGATTATTTCACCAACTTCTTTTGAAGAAAGTGTACCTTTAAATGAATCACAAATAACTAAAATTCGTTTCTTTTTATTATTAAAGAAATCTTTTTTAAAAATATTTGAAATTCTCTTATAAACAAATAAAGTAATTAAACTAACACATAAAGATAAAATTAAATTAAATGGAATTACAGCAAATTTTACATAATATTCCATAAAATTACTTGCGTTAATACCTTTAATAAATGGTTCACAAACAACAACTAGCTGATTAATATCACCACCATAATACGCATTAACAAAAAAAGGAATATTAATGTAAACATTAATAAAAATACTAGACAAAGTCCATACAACAACTGTTGCACAAAGAGCAATAATTCCTCCTTTTTTACTTCTGTTAAATTTGTAAATCAAACTAGAAGTAAGTACAACACATAATCCTAGTAATAAATCCGCAACTTCACCAACAGCAGCAGTTGAAGACATACCAAAAATTAATTTTAAAGCAAATCTAACGACTACAATTAAACATCCACCAAGCGGTCCTAAAACAAACCCACCAAGAATAGCAGCTAAATTAGAAAATTGAATTTCTAAAAAAGGTGGAAAAATAAATAATGGAAATTTAGGAAATAAATATAAAATAAAACTTAACGCAGAAAAAATAGATACTTTTGAAATATAATCAATTATTTTTTTATTTTTCATGTTTCCTCCAAAATATAAAAAAGTCACCTATATCTTAAGGTGACTTATAAACAAAGAAAATATTACTTCTTTCATCTAGACTATACTATCGGTTTTGGAATTTCACCAAATCATGCTTTAAAAGCTTGTGGACTTTACCACCGGTCGGGAATTTCACCCTGCCCTCGAAGATACAATATTATTATACTATATAACCAAGTAAAACTCAAATATATGGATTTTTTATTTTGGTTTTGTTGGTTTAATTTCTTTTGCAATTTCATTTTTGATATTATGTTCTAAACTCTTTTCATTAATTATCTGATTATTTGATCCTCTAATTCCAAGTGGTTTTCTTTTTTGTTTCAAAAATATCACTCCCACATAAGAATATGTAAAAAACAAATAATTTATTCATCTAGAACTTTTTCAATATCTAAATAATCATAACCTTTAGAAAGTAACTTTTGGATAATTTTATTATTATTCAAATCTTTAGATTTCAATTTTAAATATTCTCTTTGTAATATTTCAAAATCTAACAAAGAATAATTTAAATCATTTAAAACTTTATTAATTATTTCACTAGAATATCCCATACGATATAATCTTGTATAAACAGATTCTTTTTGCTTAGACAAAGGAAGTCCTACTACAGTTTTTAAAGTTTTAATTCCTAAGTCTTTTGCGTTTTCCAAAAATAAATCATTAGAATAATTAATTAAATATTTATCAATAAGTTCAATTGATATTCCTTTAGATAGCAGTACATGACGTATTGCATTAGGACCTTTTTGATTTCTTATTTCATTATCAATAAATAGTTTTGCATATCTATCATCATTAATAT
>JAZOLP010000060.1:0-9473 GCA_045653225.1 Bacilli bacterium | reverse complement strand
TAATACATATTGTTTAATCATTAAAAATGATTATGTACAAGAACAAAAAGTATTTGCTCCTGGCAGTGTATTAATTTTTGATGGAAGAAATGAAACAAAAGAAGAAGTTGAATTATTTAAATTTAATAAACCTGGATTATATTTAATAAAAAAATAAACAGATGAACAAATTTTGTTCATCTGTTTTGTTTTTTAATTGTCTCTTTCATTAATAACATCAATAATTTTTTGAGTTAAAATCTTAAATAATGGGATAATAGTAGAGATTGCTGTCATGATAACAACTAAAACAGCTAGGTAAAGTGGTGTTCTATAAGTTATAGAATACATATAAAGTGTAACTTTGCCAAATTCATCTGTTATACCATTATTCAATAATGGTACAACCTTATATCCTCCATAAACACCAAGGAAGTATGATAGTAAAATAATACTTGCAGTTTGGAAGATGAATATGAATGATACTTTACTACCGCTAAGACCTATTGATCTTAAAATACCGATTTCTTTCTTTGAATCTACGATTTCAATACTAATGATAGTCCACATGATACCCATTGTAAATATTGCGAAGATAAATAAACCAGCTTTTGAAGCTAAGTCTAGGAATGGGTCAACAATATAAGTATCAATATCTTGTTGATAAGCCCATACATCAATAACATATCCAGAAGCTAATGCACGATTAAATAGGTTATAAGCTTCAACAGAATTATTTGGAAGTTCTACTAAAATTCGTTCTTCTAAATTGTTATATGTATAATAGATATTTTGATATTCATCTTTAGACACTTGAACAGCATTTGTAGTTCCACTACCACCAACAACATTTGTATCAGTAATACCAACAATTTTATAAGTTTTCTCATAATCTTTAGGATTATTAGCATAACCATTTAATGTTAGTGTAATTTCTTGACCTTCAATTTCGTTCCAAGCGTTTATATGTGCTCTTCGTTCATCCCAGCTTCTATAATCGCCATCAGTACATGTCCAGTTAAAACCAAATAAAGGAGCAATTAATTTATAAGATATAACGATTTCATTATCATTTTGAGGTAATCTACCGAATGTTCTGCCATCCCAATTATCTCTTTTGATGATGTTTAAGTCTTTACTTGAAATTGCATATGTTGTTTTAGTTTGAGAACCATTTTCTACATTATATCCATAAGATATTGTATTATTCGGATTGTTTTTATCTTTGACACTAAATGTCCATTTTGCTGTATTATTTATAAAACCATTGTCACGATTACTAACACTTATAACAGATGCATCACCAATCTTTTCAATGTTGAAATATTCTTCATTTAAAATAACACTATTCATAACAATAAAATCATTAGTAAATGAGTAATTTTCTTTATCTTCTAATTTTACTGTTTCAACTGTTGCAAAGTGAGACCAATGTTCATAATTAGTTTTGATAATCCCAACAATTACATAATCTTGTTGATGAGTTAAATTAAGTCTTTGATTTAAATAATCATAAATATTATTAGTAGATGGATAAATATTAAAATATTCGAATGCAGCTATTAGATAGTCTGTTACTAATATTTCTTTTGTTCCTTTATTTGGTAATCTACCTGCTACTAATTCATAAGTGTTACTTTCATCAAATCTAATTATTGAGTTAATATAACCTGTATAGAAGTAGTTGGAATTTTCAAGATTTAGTTTAGTATAATAAATTTGTACTGGTTTATATTCATGAATTGTAATATTATCAACTGAATTTTTTATAGTTGCTAATGAATTACCTTGAAGAGCAGTACTTGCATATTTATTATATTCATTTTCTTTAATTTCTTCATCTGTTAATTCTAAATGTTCATAGATTTCTGTATAGCGATAACCATTTTCAATCATTGTATAAACATTTTGTCTTAATTTTTCTCCATTTAACTCAATTGTTACTGAGAAGAATGTAAGTGATAAAGAACAAATTATAAACATAACTAAGTATCTTAGTTTTTTCTTCCACATATTTTTTAGTGAAAGTTTTAAACATGTTTTTAATGGAACTCTTGCTTTTTTAAGTTGTAAATGACCTACAACATTTAATTCTTCAGGGGTTAAAACTTTTTTAGCCATTTTGTTTTACCTCCTTAAGAGAATCTCCATCAGGGGAAATACTTACAATCATGTCTGCATACTCAAAAGCTGATTCTTCATCATGAGTAACAATGATTACTAAGCATTTTTTAGATAGACGTTTAAATAAATTAAAGATGTTTTTACTTGTTTCAGAGTCAAGGTTACCTGTTGGTTCATCTGCGATAATCATTTTAGGATCTTTAATTAAAGCTCTTGCGATTGCAATTCTTTGTTTTTGACCACCAGAAAGTTGATTTACTTTTCTTTTTTCAAGTCCAGTTAATTCTACGTCTTCTAAAATTTTTGTAAATTTTTCATTAATTTTTTTACGACTGTATCCTTGAATTTCTAAAGGTAATACAATGTTTTCTTTTAATGATAAATCTTTTAGAATATTGTATTCTTGGAATACAAATCCAAGATAACTATTTAAATAGTTAGTACGATCTTTTGATGAGAAAGTAGTAATTTCTCTATCTTCAATCCAAATTTCGCCATCATTTGGTAAATCTAAGCCACCAAGTAAATTTAATAATGTTGATTTTCCACTTCCTGATGGACCTAAAATAAATGCAAGTCCTGTATTAGGAAAAGTAACACTTAAATTTCTTACTGCGTGAACACGTTCACCACCAGTTTCGTAATATTTGTTTACATTCTTTAGTATAATCATGTTGTCCTCCTTACGAAACTTTAATTACATCGATTGGTTTCTTTCTAGATAAACTAAAAAGTGGAGATGCAATTGCTATAATAGGTGTTAAATATGCAAGAAGAATTATTCCACTAATGCCAAGTAAAGTATTGTGAAGTATCTTAAAGTCTACAATAATATATTGTGCAAATGATGCGTCGACAACCTTTAATAAGACTGTTGACCCAACAATACCGATTACCATTGCTATTGAACTTACAATTAATACTTGGAATAAGTATATTAATGCAATTTTTATACCATTCATACCTAAAGACATATAAATACCAATGTCTCTAGTACTGTTTTTAATATTAATAATAATAAAGTTAAATATCATTAATGTACTGAATAAACAGAATACAAAGAATAAAGCAGCAAATAAGAAGATGTTATCATTGATAAAATCATCAACAAGTTGTAATTTTTTAAATGATGGGTTATTAATTGTAATTCCTTTATCTAATAAATTACGATAAATTAAACTATTTGTTTCAATATCATCATCGATTAAGATTGTTAAATATCCTCCAGCGATAAATCCCATATTAATCCAACTAGCATATAGTGTTGAACCAGTAGATGGGTTTGGAGCATATACGATAACTTCATCTGAATCAATAATACCTGTAATATTAAATTCAGTTTGAGTTGGAATATGGCTTACACCACAAATATAGAAGTTATAAGCAATTCCACCTGATTGAGTAATTTTTGTTGTTCCGTTAGCATTTACATAAGAAACACTTGAAACATTTTTCTTTAAAACTTGTTCTACAAATCCTCTTGATACTGCAACTTGAGTAATTTCACCTTTTTGAGGTTTAGTAGGATATGTACCAGAAATTAATGTAAGATTATTTGTAATTTTACTAAATTTCATATTTTCAAACTTTTCAGTTTGTTCATTGTCATAGAAAACCATATCATCATAATAATAATTTAAATTATTAGTTGAGAATATGCTACTATATTTTTCAGCGCTAACAAAAATTGAATTATAAATTGCTAAGTTGTCTTGGAAAGCCGCTAAACTTTGAGAAGAGTTATTAGGACTAAATGAATTATAATTTGTCGCTATAACTCCAGCAATTAAAAGATTATGTGCCATTCCAGGTACAACGAGACCTTTACCTAATAAATGTTTTGGTTCAGTAACAGAACTTCCAAAATAATTAGTAGCAATTAAGTTGTATGCTATATAGTCAGTTATGTAACAACTATAATTATCACGTGCAACAGATAGATTTTCTAATCCACTAATTATTGTAAATTCTGATTTTAAGTGATTTGTATCTTCATAAACAGTAATATTAGTAATTGATGTACTAAATAATGCATATAAACTTTCTTTATCAGCTAAATTTTGATCAATTGGAATGTTTATATTCATATTTTTATAAGTTGTCATTGATGTATCTTCATCAAGCGTAAATAGACGAATATTATCTTCATAATCTGAAGTAAAGAAAGCAGAAGAAGATATTTCACCATGATAGTTATATTTATCACTAATAGAAATTACATAGTTTCCGTAATCATCTTGGAATTTTGCATATTCTTTAGTTGTATCTGTTAAATATAAGTTAATTACGCTACCAGCAAAGATTAAACTTAGCGAGAACAAGATAATGATAAATATAAATCTAGCTTTATTTAGTTTGAAACCTTTCCATGCAAGATTAAAAGAAACTATTGCTTTTGGAGAGATTTGTTTGATTTTATGTTTTGTAGGAACTACATTTTGAAGATTTTCAGGATGTAAAAGTTCATCTTTTACAATTTGACCATCTTTTATTTTAATTTCGCGATCACCATATTGTTTTGATAAGTGTTTATCATGAGTAACAATAATTATTAATTTTTCTTTAGATAATTCTTTTAAGATATTCATTACAATATCTCTATTTTTACTATCTAGGTTTCCAGTAGGTTCATCTGCGATAATTACTTTAGGATCTTTTATTAAAGCTCTTGCAATTGCAACTCTTTGTCTTTCACCACCAGATAATTCATTAATTCTACGTTTTTCTTTGCCTGTAAGTCCTACAGTTTTTATAATATCTAAAATTTTTTGATGATTTTCCTTAACTGATATTTGTTGTAATTCTAATGATAATGCGATATTTTCATATACAGTTAAGCCTTTGATTACATTGAATTCTTGGAAAATGAATCCGATGTAAGTGTTTCTATAACTATTAAAGTCTTTTCTTGAGAATTTTGCGGTATCAATAGTATCTGTAGATACTGTATTTGTGGATTCATCAATTACTGTATTGTCAATAATTAATTTTCCACTGTCGTATTTGTCAATCCCACCAATAACATTTAGTAAAGTAGATTTACCACTACCACTTTTACCAACGATATAAACCATACCTTGGTCAGGAAATGTTAAATTAATATTTTTTAAAGCGTGGAATTTTCCTTGAGATGATGTGTAATATTTGTTTATATCTATTAACTTAATCATAATATCACCTAGTAAATAATTTTATCGTAAATCGGGTCGATAATAAACGATGCTGTTAATAGATTTGTAGTATCGTTATATTTTTCATCGAAAACTGTACTAGATTCATATTTAACTAATCCGTAATGATTAGATTCAGATATTCTAATCGAATTAACTAAATATTCATCGCTAATATATGAAGAGTATGATAAGTCTGTCATTTCATAAGGATTTTCAATAGCATATTTTAAAAGTACATTTGATGGTGTATTCTTTAAATATTGATATTTATATTCTTTTCCCCACTGAGGAATTTCTTCATATGTGTTTCCGTATTCATCAGTTACTGTTTGTATAAAGTCCCATTTAGCTGTTGCGAATGAATATTCATTACGCAGTAAGTCATATTGGATATAGTAAACTTTCCAACTTGGAGATGCTAGTGTATGACCTGCGATAAATGCATAAGTATCTTTGATCTTGATTACGTTTCCTACTGAGAATAATCCTGGTGATTGACATTGATAATCCCCAGCGTTTACATGTCCAGAATCATGACCAAATAAATATCCAGTTTGACCATAAATGGCATCAGTATATTGGATTTTACCTGTAGGTGTAACTAACATATATTCTTTTAAGTATGTTTGAATAGAAGAATAACGGTATTTTGCTACAAATGTTATATCTGTTTGGAAACTTTGTGCATAAGGCATATAAATTTCATCTGAATATGTTTTATTTGTAGTTTGTAAATTACCATTAACAATAATTGAGAATACATAGTTGTGATTAAAATGAAGTGTTCTACCAAATTGATTAATATATTTATAAACTAAACAATCTGCGTTAGAAGATTTTCCTCCATCTACACCTGGAACATAAATTGAATCGTGATACCCAACTACCGCTAATTCATTGTAGAAGTTATCTGCGTAATCAAAGTCAAATGTTTCAAATAATAATTCAAAATTACTATCAATGTAATTATACTTGATATTTTCATATTCTTTGATTTCTTCTATTTCACTTGTTGGATTACCTTGTTCGTCTATTTTATAAATAATTTCTTGTTGATGCTTTCCAACAACTGCAAATTCACCACCGAAAGGACGAGCATAGTCAAATTCAAGTGAAGAAGATGTGAATTCTTTTGTATCCTGATTATATTTTAAATAACCATATTTGTTTCCTTGTTTAATTACAAGGAAGTTGTTTTCGAAATAACTTTCAGAAGTTATATTATCAGTAAAAGTATATAATGTATTACCATTATTATCAATAATTTGATATGTACCGTCCTTGATTACGACAGCTTTTTCTTCATACATTGGATATACTTTATCATAAACTGGTTGAATTATTAATTTACCAGTACGATTTATATAACCATATTTACCATCTAATTTAACAGCTATATATTCATTAAAATTATCTTCTACATCTTCGTAGTAGTCTAATGCATATGTTTGTTTTGCCGCATTGATTAAGTATGGTTTCTCATCTTGATAGACAATCGCAATAGCATTATCAATGTAATTTGTACTAGGACCTTTATTACAGTTGGTCAACGAAATTACACTGATTGCTGATAACGAACAAATCATAGATTTCTTTATTACGTTTTTTAATTTTTGTTTAGTTACCATTTTTTCACCTCTATTCTATTATTTTAACAAATTTTAAAAACGTTTACAAAAAAAATACATTATTTTGAAAGGAAAAATAGTAATGAAATTAATAATTTTAAATGTTACCCCAACTGATTCTTTAAAAGTATGTAATTATTTAAGAAAACTTCCAATTTACTTTATAAAAATAGCATCTGTTGGTGGTGTTATTTCTAGTGGAAATTATACATATTTAATTAAAACTAATGATGAATTATTAGATGAAATCATTAAGAATTTGGTAATCAATTGTAGAACAAGAAAAGTTAAAATTAATTCGTTAAACAATTGTGAAATGGGTATGTTCCATAATATTTCAACTACTCAAAAAGAAGGGGGAGCTAGTATTTTTGTTGTGGATTTAGAACAATTTATTAAAGTGTAATATTTTAAAATATTATAAATAATATTTATAATGAGGTGGTAGTTTGTTTGATCCATTTCAAACTGCTTCTATTTTACAACAGCAAGAAAACAAAAAAAATAATAAATTGTTTAAAATTTATATTTCTTCGTTAGTAGGGATGATTGTTGCTGTAGCAGGAATATATTTTGTTGATGTATTGTTTAATTTAATTAATAAGAAAAAGATTAATGAACTATTTAAAGTTAGTAGTTCATGGCAGCTATATTATGCATCTGTTATTGCAGGAGGTATTAATGGTATTTTAGTTGTTTTATTACCTCCAAAATTGTATAGATTTGCTGCAGTAATAGTAATAACTATCTTATATGAAGTCTTATCAGGTTTATCAAATGGTACTACTTTGGATAACAGTTCACTTGTAAAAGTAATTGTAAGAGATGTTTTTTTAATTTTCTTTATAATTGATTTATATAAAAAATTATTTAAAGATTATAATAAAAAAAATAAAGAAGATGATAAAATTGTTCTTGATGACATTTTGAATGTTTCATTACTTAGTTCTATTGTTTTAAATGTTGGGATCGTTACTACTAAAACGGGTTTAAATAATATATTAGGCATATAAAAAAACCAATCAAATTAATTTGATTGGTTCATTTTAATATTTAAAAACATTGTTAATCCAAATGCTGTTTTCATATCTGTAATTGTATTCGATTTTAAAAGACGTTTAATCTGATTGATGTTATATTTGGTAACTTCAATAAATTCATCACTATCTTCTTTAAGAGAACTTTCAAATAACTCTTCACAAATATATAAATGAATCAGTTCATTTGTAAATCCAGGGGATGAATAATAGCACCCTAGATAGGTAATTTTTGCTGAAGAATATTTAATTTCTTCTTGCAGTTCACGCTTAGCAGCTTCTAATGGTGTTTCATTAGAATCGATTAATCCTGCAGGTAATTCTAATAAGAGTTTATTAGCTCCGCTTCTAAATTGTTTTACAAATATAATTTCATCATTCAATATAGGAATTACACATACAGCTTCTTGGTGCTCAACAATTTCTCTAAAAGCTAATTTATTATCTTGTAATAATACTAAATTTCTTTTGACTTTTATAATTTTTCCATTATAAATAGGAATGGATTTAATTATTAATTCTTTCATTTTATTAAATTGAAGAAATAATTAAATATTATTTCTGATTCTTCAGTATAGAATCTTTCTGGATGCCATTGTACACCTAGAATTGGTAAAGAAGTATGTTCCATAGCTTCAATTGTTTGATCATTTTTAAAAATAACTTCAAATCCTTCAGGTACCACTTTTACAGCTTGATGATGCCATGAGTTAATTAAAAAGTGATCTGGTAAATGTTTTGCTACACCTATATTATTTACTTTATCAACAAAATGTTTATGATCTTCAACAAGAGGATGATTAACATTTTCATGTTTTAAATCTTGTACTAATTTTCCTCCCATAAATGCACATAATGATTGAATACCACGACAGATTCCAAACATTGGCTTTTTGTGTTTAATGCCGTGTTCAATAATTGCTTTATCAACTTTATCAGCAACAGGATGAATATCTTTAGATAATCCTAAATCATTGTTTTCGCCATATATAGTTGGATTTATGTCATCACCACCAATAATTAAAAAAGCATCACATAAATTTAATGTGTATTCTAAGTTAGGAGAATCTACGATAATAATTGGAATAATATCATCTCTTTGTAGTTGATCTGTGTATTGAGTTCCTACTCTTGTGTATTCTTGTGTTTCATTAGACCAATATCTTGGACTAATTCCGATAATCTTTTTCTTCATTTTACACCTCTTTCACAAGTATTTTATCACATTTTTTTTAACATTTCAACATATACGAAAAAATGCTTATTTTACTTGATAAAATTGAAAAAATATGATAAAATATATATAATAAAAAAGTAAAAAAAATATTATTGGAGGGCATATGTCGAAGCAAAAACAAACATTAAAAATCGAACATGAACGCTTCAATCCTTCCTATGAAGAAGGGTTAAATGATTCGTTAGTTGAACTTAGAAAAGAACAAGGTTTAGCAAATAAAATTATTAAAAAAAGTGGTAAATCTTATTTATCTATTATTATATCTAATTTTTGTACATTATTTAATTTTATTTAT
>JAZOLP010000059.1:0-6310 GCA_045653225.1 Bacilli bacterium | reverse complement strand
GGTTGATAAATACTATCAGCCCTTATATTTATAAATAAATTATAATTAATGAATTAATGCCTCAACAACATTCACTTCATTGTGTTCAACTCTATCAAAAAACATTGTTTTAAATAACCTATTACACAACAACAATATTATTTTATATCTACGTATATAACGTTTCATCGATTTTTAATAGGAGCAATTATTTATTAATTTCCTAATTTTTAATCTACAGAAAAATATGAATTAAACATCTCTTATAGCTATTTTCTAAGTCAAACAACATACGATGATACATGTACCCTTAGAAAATAAAAAAATCTCGATACTTTTATTGTATCGAGAATCATTAACCAAAATGGCAACGATACACAATTTTAATACAATTGCATACCCCTAACTAATCGTTAAATAGGAATTTATTTCTCATCAGCTATTAATATTGCACGGCACGGCGCGCCATCAGTTCCCAATAAATTCAGTGGTGCAGCATTTAATAAATAAACACCTTCAGACACCTCTGACAAACGAATTCCTTCAAGCAAAATAACATTAGCACCCAGTAGTACAAGATGAACTGCCATTGGAGCAGTTTGTGGTCCAACTGATTGTAGCTCATTGCCCAAAAGTAAAACATCGGAAGAAGCAAATACTTTTGCTGCTTCTAATGAAACTTCAACATCTCCTTTAATAAGGATTCTTTTGGACGCTTCAATGTTTTGTTTTTTTGCCTTTTCTAATATGTTGACTGCGTCTTCACCAGTAACAATACCTTGATGCTCTGCCACATATGACATTCCAACAACTGCATCTAAACATATCTCATCAACAGTTTTACCATCTTTAATAAAATGAAATGGAGCATCTATATGTGTGCCGTTGTGTGCACACATACTAAATGATGTCAAATTATACTTTTCACCATTTTTCATTGATTTAAGAATCTTTTTTACTGGTTTTGGGTCACCGGGATAAACTTCACAACTAAAAACCTCTTGTGATATATCATAGATTTTCATTACTAAATTCTCCTTCATAAATTCTAATTTATTACTCAGGTTGAAGATCAAAAATATATTGGAAACCTTCTGCGCTTTTGCTATAAGAGCAATAAAATTCATCTACCACAAATGTGTACACATCACTATATACTGATTTTGTTTCATCATCATAATATTTTGCTTGTTCATAACTGCCAAATTTACTAACAATGCAATATTTTTCTTTACCATCTATTTCTTTACTAAATAAAATAGAATACTCCCAATGAAAATCATCAATTCCAGATTTTTTCGCCCACACAGCATTTAATTCATCTTTTCTTGGCTCAATTGCATAATTTTCTTGTACTGTCCAACCTTCATCAATCATTTCCATAATATTTTGAGGTAATTCTTTTTCAAACTTATCCCCTGCATCGGAACATCCAGTCATAGTAATTGCTAATAATAAACTTAATACTCCTACAATTATTTTTTTCATAATCAGACCTCCATCTAATCGATTAATTCTAATTTATAAATCATTTAATTATATTTCCAAAACAACATTAAATATTAAATGATCATAATAACCAATATAAGAAACTTCTGACAAATCTAAATTACATTTAAATAACATAAATGGAGCGTTCAAACTATTTGTTGGTCTATCTTGTATATAGAAGAATAACTCATCGCCATTTGATAAATATGTTAAGTTTATACTTATATTATCATAAGTAAATTTATCATATATTTCTTTAATTATAGGAACACTATCTCTTAATTCATTTCCATTAGGTAAAGTAATAACCTCTCCCGTTCTTGAATCAATTAATTTGTTCCAGTCCAAAGTATATTTAATACCATCTTGAAT
Organism: Bacilli bacterium; assembly: GCA_045653225.1. Taxonomy (GTDB): domain Bacteria; phylum Bacillota_I; class Bacilli_A; order ML615J-28; family CAG-313; genus UBA1737. The sequence continues at coordinate 4,468 of JAZOLP010000059.1, read as the reverse complement.
GTAATATTCTTTTTCTTGAACTTCTTCTAATTCACTAGCCTCATATTCTAAATTGTTTAAATTATAATCAAATTCTAATTTATTAGAATCTTTGAAAAAAACTATTTTAATATCTTTTGTCCCACTATATTCATAGAACTTATACGCAACAAACTCATCAGTAGAATATAAATATTCCCATGATAGTCCAGAACGCTCATACTCAAAATAATCAGCATATACTTTTAAGGTAACAAGATCTACATATCCAACAGCGAATTTACCAATATCTTCTACTCTTTTATACTCATAGAAAAAATAGATATTATCTTCTACCAAGGTATCTTCAAATCTTGTATTATATAAAACTTCAACACCTTTACCATCTTTTCTAATTTGTTTATCAATCAAATTGCCAAAATCTATAGTTCTATCTTTAGTTTGATATGTTCTTCCAGTCACAACTGCATAATTAGCGTTTACTTCATAATTTTCATCTAAAATTCTTTTATTATGTTCAAATATCTCATTTCGTTGAAAACAAGATGTTAATGGAATTAATAAAATTAAAAATAACAATATTGACTTCTTCATTCATATTACCTCCATTTGTTAATTAAATTCTAATTTATCTATTAAAGATTAAATTTTTCTTTTATCATTTTAGCCACGTCTTTAGCTTCTATATTTTCATTATTTATTCTTAAATAATTTTTAAAAGGAATTTCACCTTCATTACTAACAAGGCGATGTAAATCTTCTTTCAATACACGTTTATTAGATGCTTCTATATCACGTTTTGAAGCTTTATTAATTAATCTATTTTCTGTTTTATTTCGTTCAAGACGAACTTCTTGTGAAGCTATTAATTCTATACAGTACACTTCATCAAATTTACTGACAAGATTTTCAACATATTCCCAATCTGACTCCATATCAAATGCCCACATTAAAGTGTGAATCATTCCGTAGCAATCACTTTTAGAGAAGTCATCAAATATAATTTCACGCAATTTAAGAATTGTATCACCTTTAAAATATCCAAAAATATCAATAACTGGTTCTATCATCATATGATTATGAAATAACCTTAAATCTGTTATCTTCATCAATTCTTGTCCAACTGTCATTTTCCCTACAGCGCCTGAGCCTACAATTAATACTAATTTCACTTTAACCACTCCATCTACTCGATTAATTCTAATTTAACGGTTTGTATACACGTGTTATTTTTTTTAATTTCTAGTGGCTACCAAAACCACCCAACAGAGACAAAATATGTAAATAAAACGAAAAACACAGAAACTCCTATAAAAATCAAATTATTTAGCAATAGTTTCTTCTCCTTATAGGAGAACAGAAGTGATAAAATAGAGAAAATCAAAGGAACCGGGACAAAAAGAACAAAACCAAATCCAGCTAAATGCCATGGTGCCCATAGTCCTAAAATATTAAATAATAATGTAAGAATTCCTAGTAACCATAAAATGCTTGAAAAAACTAGATTCAATCTCGTAAATAATTTAGATTTTCTTGTCATAGCCTTACCTCCATCTACTCAATAAATTCTAATTTATCTTGTACCATAATTATATCACAATACATTCAAAATGTCATTTTTTAAGTATAATTACTATTTTGAAACTACCAACTATGTAGTTTAATAATTTGAAACCACCATTGTCAAATCGTTTAACGAATACAAATACAAATAACACTTAATTTTTTATAAAAATACTATTAATTGATGAATAATTATATTTAATATCTAATACGTGGGAGACTCAAACCCCTATTAAAGTATGAAAAAAGGCTTGATACAATGTATCAAACCTAACGTTCTTAAATGGCAAGGTACTCCACTATTAATACAATTTCAATAAATCGTTTAATTTTGAAACCACCTTGCTGTAATCGTCTAATTTTGAAACCACCCAGTATATCGTTTAATAATACTAGGTAATCGTTAAATTGGAATTTAACTGTTTATTCTAATAAATCAAAGCATATTAATTTTACACTTAATTTCTTCTATTACTTTAAAAAATTCTTCATCTTCTTTTCCTGTAGGATCTTCAATTTCAAAATTATAATCAAATTCTTTACCAACAAATGGGCAACCTACATTGCATCCCATAGAAACATAAATATCACATTTAGGAATATCTCTTAGTAACTTTGAATATTGATTGGTCATATCAATATTATATTTTTCTTTCATAATTCTAACAGCATCTTGATTAATTTCAGGCTTTGTTTCAGTACCAGCGCTATAAGCTTCTAAATCTTTTCTATATACTTTGCATAAACTTTCAGCAATTTGACTTCTACAGGAATTATGAACACAAATAAACGCAACTTTTTTCATTATTTATTACCCTTAAAATATGGACATCTTAAACCAATACATTGTTTGTTTTTAGAAGAGAATTCACAAACGATTTCCTCTAATTCCATTTCAATCCCATATTTATCCTTCACAAATTCTACTGCGGTACTTAATGATAAAAAGGCATTTCTTTTACAACATCTTGGACCACCAATTTCACTCATCTTTTGAATCACTTTTGAAGTATATTCCATATTTTCTTTATAATAATTAGATGAACTTAATGGACTTACTTCATGAATGATTGATAAACTAGCACCTACTGAAGTGGTTGAACCACAAATGCCCCAATGTCCACACATAGCACCTGGCATTTTAATAGTTCTTTCAGCTAAAATATCTAATGATTTATTTAAATCAATATTTCCACCCGCATTATTATAAGCCACTAAAAAACTAGCTCCATCAAGATAATGATGTTCTGGTCCATGAATATTTATAAAATCCATATTCATAATTGATTTAACAATTTCTATTGTTTTTTTACTTTTGCTTTTTAAAACTTCTTCTTTAATTAATTTATATTTATCATCTACTGTATATTCCATATTTTCACCTATTTAAAAAAATTAATTAGTTCATTTATTTTTTCTTTATTTAAAGAATAATGAACCCATTTCCATTCCTTTCTAGCCACTACTAATCCGCTATCAACTAAAATCTTCATATGATGTGATAATGTCGATTGATTACATTCTACTATTTCTAATAATTTACAAGCACATAATTCATTTACATTTTTTAGTTTTGAAACAATCAACAATCTAGTTTCATCACTTAATGCTTTACATATATTTACTATTTGATTCATTCAATTCACGCCTCTCGTATCGAAATCTATCGATATTATAACATTTCATATCGATGTTTGTCAATATAAAAAAACTAGATTTATTTAATCTAGCTTTAAATATATAAATTCTAATTTATCTTGTACCATAATTATATCACAATACATTCAAAATGTCATTTTTTAAGTATAAATACTATTTTGAAACCACCTACTATATCGTTTAATAATTTGAAACCACCCTTTTAAATCGTTTAGTGAATAGAACTACAACTAACACACATTCATTATAAAAAATATCATTATTTGATAAATCTTTATTATTAATATCTAATACGTAGAAGACTCGAACCCATATAAAAGTACAAAAAAAGGCTTGATACATTGTATCAAACCTAACGTTTTCAAATGGAATGCAATACCTATTTTAATACAATTACACACCCTTGTCTGTAATCGTGTAGATTTACTTATAAACGTGTAAACTAAGGGGTAATCGTGTAAATCGGGTAAGTTATTATTAGCTTTGTAAATAGCAATTTACATATTAAATATCGTATTTAACTAAAATTTCTGATGGAGTCTTTCTTAGTAATGTAAATATTGGTAAAAGTCCAAATGTGATATTAATTAAATATATAACAGCAATACCTAATAAAGGAACACCTAATCCTTTACTAAATAATTCAGTTCCAAAATAATCATTAATTGATTCAATTGCTGATAAATAACAGAACATTATTATAACATAAGCTATCAATGCAGTAAAAGTAACCATAACCAAAGTATCACTAAAATATTTTAAATATATTTTTAATTTACTAGAACCTAAGCTTCGGTAAACACCAATGTTATAAATGTCATTTATCATTTTACTTCTCATTAAGAAAAATACCATAATTGATGCTGCAATTAAGCATATACTGCCTAATATTCCATAAACTGTCATTTGTCTATTATTCATTTCCTTAATTTCATCAATTTCATTTTGATACATTGATTTAAGTTCAAATTCAGAACCTCTAATCGTCTCTAATACTTTAGCTTCACTTTCTACTATAAATACTTTTTTATAGTATTCTTGAAAACTTAATGCGGAAGTTGAAAGCATAGTACCAGCTTTTAATAGTTGAGTTGATCCATTATATCTACCGACTATTTTATATCCATCAAATAAGTCACCAACCTGTTTATCACTATAAATAGATACTAAACATTCGTTTTCCTTTTCTGGTTGTCTACCTTCTACCAATACATAATTTTCTACATTATAACTATATTTATATGATGCTTTTAATTCATCTGGATAA
>JAZOLP010000058.1:0-31793 GCA_045653225.1 Bacilli bacterium | reverse complement strand
TAAACTTCATCTTTTAATTTCAATCAAAATTACTAAATGAAAATTTCCAAATAACAAATTAAAAATTATTTTTCAATAAACTTTTTAAAATATTCTAAAAGCTCAGGAGTAATAACATGTTCAATTCTACACGCATTATCTTCCGATAAATCTTTTGGAACATCCATCTTAATCAAAACCTTAGTAATAATCTCATGACGCTCATAAATTTCCTTAGCTTTATTATAACCTAAATCAGTAAACTCAATAATAGAATTTTCAATATTAATATACTCTTTTGCTTTAAGCAAATTAACAGCCCTAGAAACACTTGCTCTAGAATAATTCAATTCATTAGCAATATCAATAGATCTAACAACATCAAGCTTAGATTTTAATAACAGTATAGTTTCTAAATACATTTCTTCAGATTCTTTATATTTCATAATAATCACCCTAAATATAATTTAACATATATAAAATACTTTTTCAAATAAAAAGAATTAAAAGAAAACCAAAATAAAAAACCTCTTTTAAAAAAGAGGGATAAATAATTTTAAAACCACATTCACGAATGATTCGCCGCGTCATTCGTGATAAAAGTAATAATATTATTATTTATTAAAGAAGGAGTGATGTTTTTCACTTTTTTTTGATAATTTTTTAATTCTTTTTTATTTACTTTTTTTAGTTTTTGAAACTTTTAAAAAAAGTACAAATAAAAAGAGCAATTTCATATAGTTTTGCTAATTATATAAGTGAAGTGGTTTTTATTACTAAGTTTTAAATTTATAGGGGATATTACTCTTCTTCAAATAATCTTTAGGGCTATGTTCAAAATTTTGAAGGAGGTGATATTTATGTCTAATTTAAATTCATATTTATTTTCTCCTAATATTAGAAAGGAAATAAAATGATTATAAATATAATTTATGTAATTATATTAAATTATGATTTAATCACATATTATATTTATTTGCTTGTTAATTTATTTAAAATAAACAGGCATTAAAGGCATAAAAAAAAGTCCCACAAAAATTTCAAACACCGGGACTTTTTTTTAAATAAAACATTATTTGAAGAAGAGTTCATAGTAATATTAACTACTTCACCTTTATTATATCAAATAATATTTTATTTGTAAAGATGTTTTTCACTTTTTTAGATATTTTTTTAATTTATAAAAACGAAGTAATAAAATTACTTCGTTTCTTTACAAGAACATTTGTTTTTTTGACATGTTTTACTAAGTGGGCATCCTATACATTTTTGCCCTTGTTTTTTTGTTTTTACTATATATATTATAGGCAAAGTAATTATTATTACTATTACTCCTATAATTATTACATTTGTGATTATTTCGTTCATTTTATTTAAAACTTTCTTTCTTATTTTTTAGTATTAGTAAGGCGTAGATTACTGCGATGAACAAGATTGTGCACCAACCAATGATTGGCATCCAAGTTTGTTGGAAATGCCCACTTGTAAGAATTGTTCCAAAGAAATAAACAATAAATGAAATTGAGTATCCAAATGATAGTTGAAGTAATAATCCAGCAAATAACCACTTTTTACTTCCAAGTTCAGAGTTCATTGCTCCGATTGCTGCAAAACAAGGAGGTGTAAATAGATTAAACATTAAATATGCTAATGCTGCAACACCTGTGATTCCAAATGCTTGAGTTATTCTAGATGTTTCACCTATAACTTCTAAACTAGAAGTTGAAATAAGATTAGGGATTGCAAAACATACTGCTAATGTTCCTATAACATTTTCTTTTGCAATAAATCCAGTAATACATGCAGCTGCTAATTGCCATGCTGCAACACCGATGATTGGTGCAATGAAATATGCAAATGGAACAGATAAATCATGTAGCATTGATTGTTCTGCAAGAAGTGCAACTTCTTGATTAACACCTGCCCAATATTGATCTAAATTAATTAATGATAATTCTGCTTCACTTAGTGAATTCAAATAAGCATAAGCATTATCAATTACTGATGAATAATCTAAGAATGTAAAGTTCCATGTGAATGATTGTAAAATATGGACAACGAAATTACATACTAAGATTACTGTACCTGCTTTTACAATATAGCTCCATCCTCGTTGACACATTGAACCTAATGCTTCTGAAATACTAGGTAATTTATATTCAGGAAGTTCAATAATAAAGTATGATTTTTTAGCTTTATTTCCTGTTATAGCGTTAATCAATAATGCTCCAAAGAAAATAATGATTATACCCATAAAATACATTAAAGGTCCAACCCATGCTGATTCTTTGAAGAATACAGCCGTAAATAAGGCGATTACTGGCAGTTTAGCTCCACAAGGCATAAATGGTGCAAGAAGTGCAGTAGCTCTTCTTTCGCGTTCATTTCTAATTGTTCTACATGCCATTACACCAGGAATAGCACACCCTGTACCAATTACAAATGGAATAACTGATTTACCAGATAAGCCTACTTTTTTAAAGATTGGATCAAGTACAACAGATACTCTAGCCATATAACCACAATCTTCTAATAATGCTATTAAGAAATACATTACCATAACAAGTGGTAAAAATCCTACAACTGCAATAAATCCACCTAAAATACCATCAATCAAAATAGATGTTAAAATTGGTGAAGTTGATTGAGGTAAAATACTTTCAATAAATGATTGGAACATCTCTAGTAATGAAACTAAACCAGGAATATATGTTCCATTAATTTCTACACCCTCAGCAATCCATAATCCTGGACCTGATTGAGAAATCCAAAATACCAAAAACATTACTACTGCAAAAATTAAAATGCCAAGCCATTTGTTAGTTAGTACTTTATCGATTTTATCTTGTGTGTTAATATTTTTTGATTTAATTTCTTTTAATTCAACTTCTTTTACTACTTTGTTAACAAAATCAAATCTATTTTTATCATCAATTTGAGCTTCTTCTTTTGAAGTAAGATTTGACTTTGTTACATAAGGAGCAACTTGTTTTGAACCAATAATAGATACAGCTTTTGAAATTAATTCTTTTAAACCTTTAGAAGATGTAGAGACTGTTTCAACTACTGGACAATTAAGTTTTTTAGAAAGTTCTAATGCATTAATTTCAGTATGTTTTTTGTCATTAATGTCTGTTTTGTTTAGTGCAATAACTACTGGAATACCAAGTTCTAAAATTTGTGTTGTGAAAAATAAACTTCTACTTAAGTTTGTAGCATCTACAATGTTAATAATTACATCAGGATTCTTTTCATTAATATATTTATTTGTAACACTTTCTTCTGATGTAAATGGGCTCATTGAATAAGCACCAGGTAAATCTACTATTACAATATCTTGTTTATTATAATATTTCTTTTTTAATTTGTGTTCTTTTTCTTCAACAGTAACTCCAGCCCAGTTACCAACTTTTTCGTTTTGTCCTGTTAGTGCGTTAAACATTGTTGTTTTTCCACTATTAGGATTTCCTGCGAGTGCAATTTTCATATTATTCTTCTTTCTAGTTAGCATTTGCTAACATTGTTCTTTAAAAAATAAAACCTAAAACTTAGGTTTTATTAAATTTAAATTATTATAGCTTGTGCAAGTTGTTTATCTATATTATATCTTGCATCTTTAATAACTACTATACATGAGTTTCTGTGATGTAAAACAACAGTAATAGGTTCACCAGGATAACAACCAAGTGTAAATAAAAAGGAATTTAATTCTTCATCAGAAGTTTCAATGCTTTTTATTATATACTCTTGTCCTACATTCGCTTGTAATAAATTCATAATAACCTCTTTTTCTTGTTAGCATATGCTAACAATTATATTATATTACTTTTTAGGTTATTTTTCAATTATAATGCTTTCTTTAATTAAATAATCTTCTAGAATTTTTGCTGTATTATAAACAATAATACTACATGGTCTATTTTGATAATATGAAGCTGTTCTTTCTTCAGGTTTTCCACCAATTTGTGCAATAATATTTTTACTTTCTAATAAATCTTTACAAATTAATGATCCGTTTACTTTTTCTACTTCAAGTAATAAATCTCTTGTTACTGTGTAAACATAATCTTTATCTTTACTATCGATTAATAAACCGACTACTAATGCAAGACCACTTGCTGCACCACATGTAAGTCGAAGTCTACCAAGACCTCCACCAAGTGGTAAAGATAACTTCTTTAAAGATTCACTATCAACGTTAATTAAATCTTTAAATGCAAGAACAACAGCTTGTGAACAGTTATATCCATTTTCAAATAATTCTTTAGCTAATTCTGCGTACATATATTATACCTTCTTTCTTCTTATATATTTTATCAAAAAATAAGATAAACAACAAAAGAAGCACTTTAAAAAAGTGCTTCTTTAATTATTTTTTCTTTTTATCAGAAAGTAAATCAATAGTTTTAGTAACATTAAATCCTTCTAATAATTCAACAGCTTGATCAAAAGGAACAGCTTTTGAAATAATAAATCCTTGAATAATATTACAACCATGTTTCATTAAGAATTGAACTTGTTTTTCATCTTCAACACCTTCGGCGATAATATCTAATTCAAGAGTTTTAGCAAGATCTGTGATTTTAGATACAATAGCTCTTGAGTGTTTTTCTGTATTTAAACCATGAATAAAGTCTTTATCAATTTTAATTGCATTAATTGGTAAATCATTTAAATATTTCATTGATGAGTAACCTGTACAGAAGTCATCAAGATGGATTTTAAATCCGTAATCTCTTAATAAATTTAATTTTTCAATTGTTAAGTTTAATTTATCAATTAAAGCTGTTTCAGTGATTTCAAGTGCAATAGTTGAAGGATTAACTTCATATTTTTCAGCAAGTTCAATAAATTCATTAACGAAACCTGCTTGAACTATTTGTACTGGTGATACATTTAGTGAGAATTCAATATTATACTTTTCTAACTTTTTAGCAATTATCATTGATTGTTCATTAATGAATTTTGAGATTTGAACAATTAAACCATTCTTTTCTGATAATTCAATAAAGTGTAGTGGTGATTGGTAATAATATTTAGGATTATTCCATCTAATTAAGAATTCAGCACCACAAATACGTTTATCATCAGTATTGTATTGAGGTTGTAAATACATTTCAAACTCGTTATTTTCAATGGCATTTCTTAAGTCTTCTTCTAATAAATCTTCACTTGAGATAAATCTTTCATTTGCTAATGAATATCTTTCTGCTTTATTAATTGTAGATGAATCAATCTTATCTAATAATTTTAATAATTTAGTATAAATTAATTCAGCATCTTTATGTTTATATGTTTCAATATCTAAATCATATATAGCAAAACAAGGTTCTAGAATTAACATGTTTTTGTTAATGATAATAGGCTTTTTAAATTCTGCCTCTATTTTTTCAATTACTTCATTAAAGTCAGTATATTTTTCCATACCATCAACTTGGATACCAAAGATTGCTTCATCACAATAATATAATGTTTGATATCTAGGATCTAAAATAGATTCTAATTTTTCTTTTGCGTTGTTGATAATTGCATCACGAATAAACTTACCATAAATTGATCTAAAACTTGCGAAGTTTTTAATTTTTAATAAAACTAACGATACTAAACCATTATTTTTATTATCAATAATTTGTGATATATATTTATCTGCGTTATGTTTAAATAATTTTTCATTAGGTAATTTAGTTTCACTATTATATAATGCTAAATTTAAATAATGATTATTATCTTGTTCATCTTGAGTTGCGTTGATTGCAGTTACAACATAATCTCCGAAAAATCTTAAAACTAAACATCTTAAATAAACTGTATTACCACCATTTACTTGACTTGGTGCAAGTTTAATTGTAAGTGGTTTTTGTGTCATCATCGCAATATTATAATCAGGATATACTTCTTTAAAAGTAAAGTCAGTGATTTTAGTATAATCTTTATAATTTACAAGAAGTTTCTTTATGTTTTTATCCATTTTTAAGATGTTACCTTGACGAGAAACTTTAATCTTGAAAATTGGTTCATTATATCTTTGATATACCATGAAATCAATGTCATTACTCTTTCTACTAAAATGTAAATAATAGAAAATAATTAAAGCAAGTACAATACAAACAATTAAAACATCTGCTGCGATTAATGGTACTAACGCTTGTTTAATTGGTGATGTTGATCTATCATAATTAATAATTTCAACTAAACAAAGTTTAGTATGGAAAGATTTAGTAGATAAAGTATTAGCAAGTAAGTAACAAGTCTCACCCTTGTAACGAATACCACTAATACATTTTGTGATAACTTCATCTGGATTACTTAACACCTTTTTAACATCATCAACAATACCAGTTTCAGTATATTCATTTAATAACATTTGATATAATAAACCATGTTTTGTATTGTTATTTTGATATGTGATTTTACCATCTGGGTAAGTAATAAGAATGTTTTTAGTATCAATTAAACCATTTTTATTAATTACTTGATTAAAGTATGCTTCTGCGTCAAAATAAACAATAATTTCATTTATTTTAAGAACAATATATGATTTATCTTCAAATTCAGATGTTAAACCACCTTCTACTTTAATATCGCTTGAATCTCCAAAATTAAAGATTAAAAAATCATCTTCATTATCTAAATCTGTATATGATGAATTTACATCTTGATAATATAAACCATTAATATAATATACTGGTTTATTATCTTTAATAAGATATCCACCAAATCCACCATGAATATTATCAAATAAGATATATTGATCTTTGATAGACTCTAAACGTGCTAACTTTTCATCAAGAGTTAATTCTTGATTTTCTTTTTCTATTGTATTTATAGTTGTTTCAAATACTTTATATTCGCTTTCTAAGTGATTAGTAATAGATGCAGTGGAAGTAGAAATAACTGATTTTAAGTTATCTCCAATGTTTTCTTGAAGTACTTTATCACTAATATATCCAAACGCAACAGTTACTGTTGTTACAACAATTCCTAAAACAACTAAGATACATATTAGACTATTAATAAAAACTTTTTTCATAGTTTACGTCCTCTTTATATGTTTTTATAATTTAAGATATTATCAATTGTTAAGTTTACCATTTCATCAAAATAAGGTAAAACTAATCCGAAATCAAATCGTTCTTCCGTATTTAAATGAACTGTATTAATATCATATGTAATCATAAGAGATTTTCTTTTACCTAGTGAAGGATTTTGATTATTACCAACTAATACATTATTAATATTTGTAACAAAATTAATAGTTTCATCTTGAATATCTAATGGAGTATTAATTCTAAATGAAAGTTCTGTTGTTTGAGGGTTTTTTGGAACAAAACTTATTCTATCAATTAAAGCTTTCATTTTTGATCCATCATCATCAAAACCAAAGTAACTAGTTACATAGGCTAAACGACTACCTAAAGGATTTTCTAATATATCAGATACTTGTTTAAATATGTTTTGAACTTTTTGAAGAATTTCAACCATTTTATCTTGTTGTACTCCAGGGAATTGAATATCAATTCTATTTGGTCTTAATATTATTGTATAGTATTCTTTTTGATTTACAATCTTCATTACTTTACCTGATTTGTTTTGTGGATTATTAGGTTCTTGATTGATAGAAATATTACAATCAGAATAAATATTATTTATTCTTGGCATTACATCATCATCAAATACTAAGAAATTACCAAATATTGAAAATAAATTGTTTAAATTTTGTAATTCCATTTAAAAAATTACCTCCTTATTTCTTATTTATTACTGATGTGAAAATTACAGTTTCATTACATACACCAGTAATAAATGTTTCATTTTCATTTACTTGTTTGTAAATGTCCATTTTTTCATTTTGTTTAATTTGATTTAAATAATTAATTCCGATATGTTTAATATCGATAGCTTTGTAATCACAATAGTTAAATATAACTTCAGCATATTTTGCGTTGTTCATGTGATGATATATATCAATATCTGATTTTGCAACTTGATAAGTTGTAAGATATGATTCAATACTTTTAACATTTTGTGGTTTTATTAATTTATCTTTAAAAATAACACTTTCTATAAATTCTCCTTCAGGATAAATATTATCTGATTTTAACATTTTAAATGTATTTAAATCAACTAATACCCATGAAGCACAAACCTTAGAATAAACTTTGCCAGTTAAAGATGATATTTCATATTCTCTTTTACATTCAATGCGACTTGGTTTATGTGGGAATGTTTTTACAACAACAGTTTCTGTTGGAATAGGATTATCATAAATATATATTTCTTGACGGACAACGATCCACGCAAGATTATTTTCGTTACAATATGTAGTGCCAATACCTAATATATCTGCGTGATCTCCTGCTATTCTTTGACAAATATCAAGAATCGCATAAGGCTTTATTCCATAATGTTCATCAAACATTCCATTTGTTAAAGTAAAATGTTTTTCAAATAATAATAATCCCATTATTTACTCCTTAAATGTTGATTTCTTTAATAACTTCTTTATTAATTTTTTTGATTTGTAATAAGTTATTTTCAATTACAGCATAACATGCTGCATTATCTTTTGGAAGAGTAATAGAACCAATATTAACATAAATATTTGAACCAACATAATCAACTTTTGTTATATGTGTATGACCATATAATACAATTGAATTATCTATATTTAATAAATTATTTGTATTATATTTATGACCATGTGTTAAATAAATATGTTTATTATTATATTCTAAACAAGCTAAAGAAAGAATTGGAAAATTTAAAACCATATCATCTACTTCAGCATCACAGTTACCTCTTACACAAATAATTTTATTACTAAGAGGATTTAATATATTGATTACTTCTTTTGGGTTGTAATCACTTGGTAAGTCATTTCTTGGACCGTGTGGTAAAACATCACCAAGTAATAAAAGTTTATCAAATGATTCTTCTTTTAATACTTGTTTTAAATTAGTTGTTCCACCGTGAATATCTGAAATAATTAAATATTTCATTATTCTACCTCGTAATCAACAGCAACACTTGCACTTCTAATTAAATGCATTAACGGTTTAACAACACTACAGTGATATTCATCTTTTTGATATTCTTGTAATGCTTCCATTGAGTCTACTAATACTTCTAAAATAATGTCATAGCTTCTTTCACTATGTAATAAATCGATACCAACTACAACGCTTTTTGCTGTAGGTACTTTACCTTTCATTGAAAGAAGTGTATTTTTAGCTTCTTCAATTCTATTTTTATATTCTTCTTTAATTTTGAAACAAACAATATGTTTAATCATTCTTAATTACTCCTTACATAAATCTTCTAATCGATATGAAATTACTTTCTTTAAATCACTTAAAGACATTTCTACTTGTGCACCTATTTTACCTGCACTAAAAAAGAAAGTATCAAAATTTAAAACAGACTTATCAATAAAAGTAGGAAAAGTCTTTTTCATTCCAATAGGACTACATCCACCATGAATATAACCAGTAAGTGGTTCTAAGTCTTTTTGTTTAAGCATTTCTATCTTTTTTTCTTTTAATAAACTAGCTACTTTTTTTAAGTCTAATTCTTTATTAGAAGGAATCATAAATACATAATATTTACTCCCTACAGTAACTAGTGTTTTAAATACTTTATCTGGATTTTGGTTTAAAACATTAGCAACATATACAGCATCAAGTTGAATTGGATCATAATAAAATGCGTTATATTTTATCTTTTATTGTTCAAATATTTTCATTACCATTGTTTTTTGCATAGTCTCACCATTTTATATTATACTCTAATTATTTATAAAAAACACAATTTAACATAAAAAAATTTAACTTTTTTATTTTTATTAATAGAAAAAATAAAACATCCTAGTAAAATCTAGGATGTTTTAGATACTATTTTTCTACTAATCTTGTTGTATATTCTTTAGAAATTACAACGTCACTTCCACGTTTAACTACAACTGAATATTCAACTTTAGTAACACCATTTAAGTTTTTAGCAATATAACCATCATCTGATAAAATATCAGAACCACTCTTCCATTCGAATGTTAAACCTTCGAAATGAGTCATACCAAATTTTTCTAATGTGATTAAATCTCTAAAGTGTTGCCAGTAACCTTGATCTCTAATTGCTGCTGGACAATCTTTACCTGAAATGTTATTATGTTGCATTACACGAAGAACATCTAAATCATTTTCAACAAGTAAATGTGCTACTAAGTCAGCGAAATTACGATATGTTTTCATATAATCGCTTCCAGCATCAACACAACTTTCGATACCAATTGAGTTTAAGTTACCACCACGGTTACCAATATATTTATATGTTGAACTCCACCAGTTATCATTTAACCAGTAATTTCCATTAGGACCTACTTCATAATATAAACCACTTTGAGTAATATTTGCACTAGCAGGTGCATCTGATGGCATTTTTAAACTACTTCTTATACCATTGAAACAATAATAACCTTCATCATCAATTGAAAGATTTGGTCTTTCAACTGTTGCTTTAATACCAGAATCTAATAATTTATAACCTTTGCTAGTACCATCACCTGCATGATGTGCTACTTCATCATTTGGAATATGATGATAGATGCCATCTGCGCCACAGCTATAATGCCAGCTTGTTGAACCTGCTGCAGAACCTGTAACATAATTTGCATGACCTAATGCTCCAGCGTTATTGTTTGCAGTATCATGACAAACAATAAATTCAACACTTTGAAGTTTTCTACCAGTTCTATTTGCTGCTCCAAGTGGAATTAAATATTCAATACGTTCTTCCCAAGTATTATCAAAGAAGAATAAAGCGTTAAATGTTTGAGAAATATTTGAATATTCATCAAATGTAACACGGCTAATTTCTTCTTCTGCAATTGCGCTTAAGAAGTTTTCTAATATTGCTTCTTCACTCATATTAGTAATATCTAATGCTTTAACTTTTATCCAGAATGTAACTGTATCTACCATATCACCAGATGTTACTGAAGCTTGTAAATCAATATAACGATCATAAACATATTGAGTAACTTTTCCATCTAAAGCAATTACTTTTTCATTTGATGATGACCAAACAATTTCAGTACCTTGTTCTGGATGTGCTGTAGGAAGTGTTAAATCACTTGATACATTTAAATCAGGAATAATATCATTTTGTAACCAACTTCTTACGATTTGTAATTTTTCTTCATCACTTGCTCCAAGAACTAACATTTCAAATGAATCTTCATAATAATGATTTTCATCTACTTCAATTCTGTAACTAATAGTTACTGGAGTTTCAGCAAGAGGTTTAATGTATACACCTTCATTTGTGAAAACTTCTTCATTTGATGATGACCAAGTAATTGTAAAGAAGTCATTAAATTCAGTTTCTAAATAATCTGACATATCTTCTGATAAACGATCAGGGAATTGACCTTCAAATTGACTCTTCATATACGCAAAAGTACGAGGATATAATTTAAAGTCTAAACTACCTGTTTTTGTTTCATCGATTTCGTTTGTAATTACATATGTAAATGTAACGTCTGTAATTTTCTTTGTATCTCTTGAAACAATTTTACCAGTGTTATCTACTCTGTTTGGTAAAGATGATTCCCAAGTAATTGTTACATCTTTATCTAAATATGATGTTGGTAATTCTAACCCATTGTCAATTAATAACTTATCTGTGAATAATGATTGAACCCAAGCATCAACATCATCTAGGTTTGTTCCTTCTTTAGGATCATTGCCGTTGTTTTTCTTACATGAAGTTAACATACAAAGACAGATTAACATTATGATTCCTAATGTTTTAATGTGTTTCATAATTTTTATTCCTTTCTTTTTTTCTTTTCGATTATTTCCTATTTAATAATAAATGTAGAATTATTTACTTCGATTGTTGTTTGATAGAATTCTTTTAATGCAAGAACCATATCTTTGATATCTTTTGCACCTGCTGTTTCATTAGCAGAATGCATAGCAAGTTGTGCAAGACCAATGTCTAAAGCTTTAACTGAAAGCTTTTCAAGTTGGATTCTACCTAATGTAGATCCTCCTCTTAAATCGCTTCTATTTGTATAATCTTGGTATTTTACGCCAGCTTTATCACAAATTGCTTTAAAGATACTTGCAGATAATCCTTCTGTAGTATAACTAAATGCTGAATGATATTTGATTACAACACCTTTGTTAATATGAACATTATTTGTTGGATCACTCTTTTCAGGATGAGCAGGATGAACAGCGTGCGCATTATCTGCAGAAACTAACATAGAATTAGAATACATAATATGTTTATTTAAATTTAATGATGTGCAAATTCTTTCCAAAACATCAGTTAAGAATGTACTTGCTGCACCATGATTAGATCCACTTCCAACTTCTTCATTATCAAAGATTGCACATACTGCAATGTTGTTTTCTGGTTTAGATTCTAAGAATGCTTCAAGAGAAGCAAATACGCATTCTAAATCATCAAGTTTTGGAGAAATAATAAGTTCATTATTAAATCCAGCAACACATCCTCTTTCCTTATTATATAAGAATAAATCATGTGATAAGATTTCTTCATCTTCTGCAAACACTGAACATTTTTTTAATTGGTTCATAAATGTGTTTTCTTCATTAGAAAGACCAATTACAGGAAGTAAATCGTTTTGAGGATTTAATTCTAAGCTGCCACCTTTTAAATGTGCTGCAAGGCTTGGAATAACAATACTATGTCCTGATAAATTAACAAGTCTAGAGTCAACACCATCTTTTGTCTTAACGAATACTCTTCCAGCAATGCCAAGTGGTTTATCAAACCATGTGGAAAGTAACATTCCACCATAAGGTTCTGTGTTTAACTTTTTAAAACTTCCAGAACTAAGTTCTCCATTTGGTTTAATTTTAAATGTAGGAGAGTCGTTATGACTTGCTACAATGTGAAATCCTTTATAAGTTGCTGGTACTTTAAAAGTAATAATTGAAGCACCACCTCTTACAACAAAGTAAGATTTGTTAGGTTCAAGTTCCCAATCTTTTGACTCATCTAACTCAATATATTTAAAGTTCTTTAATATATTTTTGATTAGATAAATATTATGATAAACTGAAACTGAACTTTCGATAAAATTTAAGAGTTCATTTACATATTTTTCCATAATCTTTTCCTTTATTTATATTTATTATTTCTATATTCAATTATTGAATCATTAATATTATTTAAGTATTCCCATCTTTCTAATTTCTCTAAAAGAAGGATTTCTTTTTCTTCTATCATATTAGATAATTCAATTAATTTTTGATAATCAGTTGAATATATTACTTGTTCATCTTTTAATTTCTTTATATCATTTTCTATTTCTTCGATAACTCTTTCAATATTATCGAATTCTTTTTTTTCTTGTGAGGTAAATCTAGGTATATTAACTACCTCTTTTTTAACCTTTTCTTTTTCAACTGTTATTTTTGGATTAACGCTAATATAATCACTTACAATACCATTATACTCTTTTATTTGATTATTTTCAAGCACCAATAAATGGTCTGCTACTTTATCTAAGAAATATCTATCATGACTAACTACAATTACAGCACCTTTGAATGTTTCTAAGTATTGTTCTAATATTTCAAGTGTATATACATCTAAATCATTAGTAGGTTCATCTAAGAACAATACATTAGGGTTTTTCATAAGTACAGTTAATAGTTGTAATCTTCTTTTTTCTCCCCCTGAAAGTCTAGATATTTGTTGTTGTTGAATTGAAGGTGGGAATAGGTAATTTTCTAACATTTGTGATGCTGAAAGCTTACCAGTAGTAGTTTCTACATATTCGCCGAATGATTTTAAATAATCAATCATTTTGATATTTTTATTAAAATCTGGCATTTCTTGTGCGAAGTACCCTATATTAATTGTCTTACCAATTGTAATCGTTCCAAAATCAACCGGAATTAGCCCTAGAATTGATTTAAACAGTGTAGTCTTACCAGCACCATTTTCACCAACAATTCCTAACCTATCAAACTTTTTAACAATATATGAGAAATCTTTAAATAAAATATTACCCTTTATACTTTTAGAAATATTTTCAATTTCAATTGTTGTTTTTCCCATTCTTGTTTTTAAACTTGTAAGATTTAAGTCATGATTTGAATTTAATTCATTATGAATTATATTTACTTCTTCTTCTAATTTTTTAAATCTTTGAAGTCTTTCTGTACTTTTGGTTGTTCTTGCTTGAGGATTTAAAGCAGCCCAAGCAGCTTCTTTTTTAAACAAAGCAGAAAGTTTTCTTTCATATGCTTCTTTTTCAAGAAGTCGTTCTGCTTTTAAATCTAAGAATTTAGAATAATTTGCATCATATAAATATATATTACCATGTTCTATTTCCATTGTTTTACTAGTAACACGTTCTAAGAAATATCTATCATGAGTAACAAGTAATAAACCACGATTATATTTTATTAAAAACTTTTCTAACCAGTTAATCATCCAAATATCTAAATGGTTAGTAGGTTCATCTAAAATTAGTAAATCTACATCCTCACATAACGCAACAGCAAGTCCAAGTCTTTTCTTTTCTCCACCTGATAATGTCGATACTATTTTATCAAAGTTTCCTAACCCCATTTTAGATAACATTGATTTTGCTGTAAACTCTTCTGTTTTAATACATTTATTAAAAGCTTCTAAAACAGTATCCATTTCATTAAAAATGGATTCTTGTGGAAGATATCCTATTTTTAAATCTTTTCTTTTAGAGATAATACCACTATCAAGTTCAGCTTCACCAATGATTGCTTTAATCAAAGTACTCTTGCCAGCACCATTAATTCCAAGTAATCCTATTTTATCTGTATCATTAATAACGAATGAAGCATCTTTAAATAGTACTTTATCTAAGTATTTAATTGTTATATTAAATGCATTTACTAACATATGGTCTTTCCTCAAAATATAGTATATCATATTCATATATTTTTTTCAATAAAATAAAAAGGTATCGTCTATAAATAAAATCTTTAATAACGGTTGTTCTTTTCTTCCTTATATATATAATAATTTAAATTTGATAATAAATAAAAAAACACACTTTAATAAGTGTGTTTTAGTTTTTATATTATTTTCCTTCTTTTTTAGCTTGAGCAGCAGCAACACGTTTATTGAAACGGTCAACACGTCCAGCAGCTTGAGCAAACTTTTGTTCACCTGTATAGAATGGATGACATTTAGAACATGTATCAACACGTACTTCTTTATTAGTTGATCCTGATTCAAATGTATTTCCACATGATAGACAAACAACAGTTACTTTGTTATATTTTGGATGAATTCCTTTTTTCATGCTTTCTCTCCTTCCGCCATGATTTTCTTTTGAAACCATAGTAAGTTTATTTTACACATATATTATATCAAAATTTCTAGATCTTGTCAAATACAAGGCAATTCTTTATTATATATATAATGATGAATAATAAGTTATGAAAAAAAGAAGCACTGTGAGGATTTCCTCATAGCGCTCCTTTTAATTCTTATAGAGTGTAACCTAAAGATGTAAGAATTGAGTATAAAATACCTTTTGAAATAACTGTATTATCAGCAGCAGCTTTAGCATTTAATAATTCAACTAAAGTAATTGTACCATTTTCAACTTTTGGAAGAAGTGATTCAACTAATGCGATAACAACAAGTTCTTCATCCCATTCACTTGCAGTATCAACTTTATTTAAGTCATCTGCAGTAACAGTATAATAAACACCTAATCCTTTTTGATTTAAGTTCTTATTGAATTCTTCAATGAATGCAACTTTAAGAATTTCAGATTCTAAACATTTAGCGATAATTGTACCGTTTAAGTTTTCAATTGGATTATCAATTGAAGTTAAATCTTCAGATTCTAATAATTCATAAGCTTGAACGATTGCGTCAAGTTCTACTGACCAATCAGCAATAACGATTGATGAATTGTAATAATCACTTACTACTGGCATCTTAGGAACGATGTGTTTTGCACAAGCTGTAAGAATTTCGTCAACTAATACTGTATTATTTCTAATGTCATTGTATTGATCAACAACGATTGAGAAATCAGCACTACCTGAGTTAATAGAATTCATTAGGTTAGTTAAATCTTTGATAGCAGAAAGTTCTGCATCCCAGTTAACAACTTTATTTAATGATTCTTTAGTAACAACATAGTAATCAGTTAAATCTTGTTCAGCAAGTTTGTCATTCATCATTTCAACAATAATATCAGATAAGATTTGAGAATCAAGAATATTTTCAATAGTTGATGCAGAAACGCTATCTGCATTTACATTTCCAATTTCAGTAATTCCATCGTTTACTAAGCTTTCTAATACGTTAACAATTGCAAGAGCTTCAGCTTCCCAATCAGCAACTACAACAGAACCATCATAATATTCATCCATCATAGGTACTAATTTAATACAAGCTTCAGCAAAGTCACTTTCATAACCTTGAGCAATATTAGTATCGAAGCAAACAGTAATCATATCTTTAACTGCATCGAAATTCCAAGCTGTAAAGTCTTTAGTATTATTAAGTACATTAGCTTCAGCAGCAAGTCTCATTAATTCAACAACAGCATATAAGTCTTCAATTAATTGTTCATTTGTTAATGTAGCATCACTTAAACGTTCATCAATAATAGCAAACATTTCAGTAGATACTCTCTTAACAACTTTATGATTAACAACATTGTAACCAACTCTTACAAGTACTTCTACAGTTTCACTTGGAAGAATAGCTTCTAATGCATTAGCAACACCTTCAAGAACAACAGGGTTCTTAGCAGCACTTAAGCTTAATGAGAAGTGAGTTGCATCATAAGTTGCTTTTAATTCTTCAAAGAATTTATTAGAATATTGAACTTCATTTGCAAAATCAATAGCAAGTAATCCGTTGATTTCAGCTTCTGTTAATTCGATTGATGTAAAGTAACCAATACCAGTAATCATAACTTTAGCAACGTTGTCTTTTGTCATTGCATCTGTACCAAGTACTTCAACAATTTCAGCAACTGCATCTAAGTTAGCTAAGATATTATTTAAGTTAATGTTAGAAACTTTGAATTCAGTCATTGCGTAAACAGCGTTTACTACTTTCCAGAAGTTAGGAACAGAGTAGTTAACAACATCTTCTAATGTAGCATCATATGACATTACACCATCAGTATAACTTAATGTTAATGCATTAAATGTACCTTCAACTACAGGGAAGAATAATTGTTCAACGAATGAAGATTCGCTAGCAGTTTCAATCATTGCAGTTAAGTCAGCTTGAACATTGTGATCAGCAAGCATTGCTAAGTCAAGAGCTTTAATGCTTGAAGCATTTTCTCTTACAAAGTTATAAGCTTGTTTAGCTAAATTGATAGCAAGTTTTGCTTCAGCCTTAACATTGATTACATCCCAGTTGAATGGAATTACACCATATGCATATGTACGGTTGCAAACTTTATCAATATATTTCTTAAGTTTAGCTGGAACATTAACACTATCATAAACAGCTTCTTTCATCATTTGAATAGTAGCAGTATCAGTTAAGTCGATACCTTCATTACTAAATACACCTAATTCGATTAAACCGAATAAGAATTCAGAAACATTGTATAATACTTCTTCTTCATTAACTCTAATAGTTACAGGTAATTTAGCATTTAATCTATCAACAACAGCAAATACTTTATCAGCAAATGCTTTAACTAATGTAGTTTCAATAGAAATTGTATACATTTCAACTAATGCATAAATTGCATCAGTATTAGCAAAGAATGATGAATTTAATCCTGTTTCGAATAATCCACACATTGCATCATATGCATATGGAACCATAGAAGCATAGATTTCAGCATCTGCAGCAAAGCTTACAGAATCTAAATCATAAGCAGCAAGATCAAAGTCTTTATCAACTTTTCTAATATATGTAGTTAAACCAAGTTTATCTAATACTTTTTGAGCAACTACTAATACATCTGATTTCTTAACTTCAACAATATTTAATTGACAAGCATCGATAACGATTTGTTCTAAGTAAGAACCAACTGAACTATAGTCAGGAAGTTCTTTAGTTACAAGAACTTTATAAATGCCTGATTCATATAAATTATGAACGATTTGGTTAACTAATTCAACGTCTTCAGCAAGTAATTCAGCAGAGTATTCTGATACATCACCGATAGTTGCAAGAGCACCTGAAAGTTTAGGGTAAACTAATTGTTCATAAACTGGAAGAGCGATTGCAACAGCAAGATCAGATTCACATGCAAGATCGAAGATTTCGATACAAGCTTGACCATTTACTTTTCTACCTTCAGCAACAGCAGTTTCGATTAATGCTTTAACAGCGTTCTTAATTTCTTTATTCTTAGCTAAATTAATAGCTTCTTTAACGTCAGATTTTAAGTTAGAGATTAAAGCTTTAGCGTAAGGTTTAACTTCAGATAATTGATCAACACCTACTGAGTTTAATGCAGTAATTGCTGGAGCAACCATTTCAACTACTAATGCTTGTTCAGCTTCGTAATCTACATTGCTCATATCAACATTTGATAAGTCAACACCAAGAACAGCTTCGATAACTTTAGTTACTAATTCAGCAAAGTTATTATCTACAAGTACAGTTGCGAATGCATTTTCTACTAAGTTAGTTAAAGTTTCTACATCTGTAATTGCGATATCTTCTTTATTTAATAAGTAAGCATAAACATCAAGAGTATAAGCATCTCTTAAGATTTCAGCATAGATATTAAGATCAGCAAGTAATTCTTCATTTGCGATAGATTCTGCATCTAATGCATTGATAACTTTAGCGATATTACCACCAAGTTTATCTGCAACCATTGCAAGAACAGCTTTAACAACTGCAGGAAGAACAGCTTCACCTAAAGTTGTATCAATTGCTTTTTCGTAAACATTAACAACAGCTTCATATGCATCAGCATTAAATACTAATTGTTTATTTAAACCATTTGCGTAAACTTCATTTAATAGAACATATAAATCTTCAACCATTGCAGCATAAACATCTTTATCAGCAGCAAAGTCAATTGAATCAAAGTCAATAGCAGTTGTATCGATGTAATTTCCGAATACTTTGTTAAGAACTTTTTCAATTAATGGAACTTTAACTTCAACGATATTTAATTCACAAGCATCTTTAACGATTTGTTCTAAGTAAGAAGCTACAGTTTCATATGCAGGGATTTCTTTAGTTACTAGAACTTTATAAATACCTGATTCATATAATGTATGAGCAATTTGGTTAATAATTTCAACGTCTTCAGCAAGTAATTCTGCAGAGTATTCTGATACATCACCGATAGTTGCAAGAGCACCTGAAAGTTCAGGGTAAACTAATTGTTCATAAACAGGAAGAACAAGTGATACTACTAATTCAGATTCACATACAAGATCGAAGATTTCGATACAAGCTTGACCATTTACTTTTCTACCTTCAGCAACAGCAGTTTCAATTAATGCTTTAACAGCGTTACGATATTCTTTGTTTTCAAGTTTGCTAATAGCTTCTTTAACGTCTGATTTTAAGTTAGAGATTAAAGCTTTAGCATAAGGTTTAACTTCAGTTAATTGATCAACATCTAATGAATTCATTACTACAACTGCATTTTCAGCCATTTCGATGAATAGAACTTGTTCAGCTTCTGTATCAACAGTAGCAAATACATCTTGTGGTAATTCAACATTTAGGATATTTTCAACAACGATAGTTACAAGTTGAGTGAAGTTATTATCAACAACATTTAATTCGAATAATTCTGCAACTAAATTAGCGATTAATTCACTATTATTTAGATAAATATCTTCTTTATAAAGAACATAATTTAATACATCTAATTCTTCGATTAATGGTAAGATTGAAGCTAATACAAGTACATCATCGATGATTGCTTGATCACTTAATCCTTCAATATTAAGAGTATCATATAATTCTTTTGTTGTTCCAGATAATTTTTCACCTAGTTTATTTGCAGCTAATTTAACTAATTGAGGTGCAATAGTTAATTCGCTAAGAGTTGTAATTACTGATGGATAAATTGATTGATAATCATAAATAAGTGCATATAAAGCAGATTTTGTAATTTCAGCATTTTTGATAGAATCTAATGTAGTAAATGGATTATATACTGAAACTAATACTGGGATTAATTGTTCATATGCAGCACCTAGAATAGCTAGGTCAGTATTTAGATTCATTTCTTTGATATTTAATTCAGCTAAGTCTAATTCAACTTTAGCATCAATTAAATCTACTAGAGCTTCGAAGTTAGCTTCTAGATATTCAATAGTTGTAAGTTTATTTAAGATTGTTTGAACTAATTGTGCTTGATCATAATTAATAGCTTCACCATTTAAGATTTCGAATAAACCGAAGTCAACTAAATCTCTAACGATTGAAACTAATTCTTTAGCTTCAGCAACTAATTCAGCACTTGAATAATAAACTTTACTTAAATCTGCAAGTTCAGCATTAAGAGCATTTTCAACATGTGATTTAATAGCTTCGTTATAAATTGGAAGGATATTTAATTCAAGAATTGAAAGTTCTAATGCTTTAGTTAAGATTGTTTCAACATTATTGAATTGTTCAGCATCTTTTAATAATGCAACGATATTATCTTTATTAGAGATAAAGTCTTTAGCATCATCAATTGTTTCAATACCTTTAGCATCTAAGATGTCAAATGCAATTTCAATAATTTCAATTAATAATTCAATATCACCATAATATGTGATGTCATCAATATTATAAAGTGCTTTATCGAAGTAGTAACCATTAATGCTCTTACCGTCTAACTTATCTGCAGTTACATTTAAGATTTCATCGTATCTGTATTCTACAAGGTTAAGTTTATTTACAGTTTCAATAGCATTAATAACAAATGCTTCAACTTCAGGATTGAATATTTCACCTTTTGTTACTTTTTCTACGTCTAATGCTAAGAATTCTTCAACTAATGCAACAATTGCATTGAAGTCTTGACCAATTTGCTCAACATTTAATCTTTCAGGATCAATTGCTTCGTAATAATCAGGAGCAACTTGTTTAGCAAGTGGAATTAATAATAAGAATGCAGCACCATTAGTTTCTTGAATAAGAGTTGTATCTTTAATTTCTTCAATAGCACTGAATAATGCATCAACGTATACTTTGTCTGTCCAGTGTTGAACTTTAATAACAATTTCAGATTTTAGATCTTCGATATTATTAAAGAAGAATTCATCATCAGTAAGGATTGGAAGTAAGCTTCTGTATGCAGCAACAATTTCATCTGCATCAGCAGCTAAGTTAATTTCTTCAAAGTTAACATTTGAAGTATCAATAGATGTGATTTTGCTAATTACTTCAGCAATTCTACCATCTTTATTTAAGTATGCAAGACTAAATACGTTAGTAATAATTGTTTCAACGATTTGGTCTTTTTCGTATGGAATATCTTCACCTTCAATTAAGAATGAACATAAGTCTAATTCAACTAATGCATCAATAACATTAACTAATTTCTTAGCATCTGCTTTGAATTCAAAGTAATCATCATAAATGTTATGAATATCAGCAAGACCAGCAAGTTCTTCTTTAGCAAGATATTTTTCAGAAAGTTTGAATGCTAATTGTTGTACTAAACGGCTATCTAAAGCACCAGTTAATACATCTTTAGCTGCAAGTAAGATATCATTTGTATAGTAGTTAATTGTAGCATATTCTTGAACATTGATAGCTTTAATTTCTTCAATAGTAGTTAATTCTAATTCAACTAATAAGTCATTTGCAACTGTTAATAAGTCACCGATAAATTTAATTTCAGAACCCCAATTGATTCCAACGAATAAATCATCTTCAACTTCAATTCCAAGATTTGCTAAACCAAGTTCTAGTAAATCAACTTTAGCTGTTGATAATACATTCATAGATAGAACATCTTTAACTGCATCGATTAATTCAGCAACGTAATCTTGGTTAAGTTCTTCGTTGTTTAATACGAATCCTAAAATGTTAGATGGAACAATTACAGTTAATACTTCACTTAATGTAACTAAATCTTCATCTAATAATTCAGCATCAATTTGAATTGAACTTAAATCAAGACCTTTACCATTTAAGAATTGAGATGCAAATGTTAATGCATATTCAACTTCAGCTAATAATACATCTGATTTGCTTGCAATAGTTAAAATTTCAGCAACATTTTCTAATAATTCTTCATTGTTGTAGATTGCATAATCTTTAGCGATTGAACTAAATTCTTTTAATCCCTCAATTGATAATAAATTATGTTCAACACCAAATGTTTCTGCGATATCTGCAACTTCATTTAATAATTTAGCAACATTGTCGATTTCAGCATGCCAGTTAATTCCAGCAAATGCACTTTCTTCGATTGTTCCTGTATATTTAAATACATTGTTATAAACGAAATTAGTGATTAATGCAACTAATGTTTCTTGTTTGTAATTAACGATATTTACATCTTTTAATACAGAAATAGTCTTAGCTAATTCATCAATATAGTAAGGTTCAATTTCTTTAGATTCAAATACGTTATAAACTTTGTTATCTCTTACCCAGTGGATAGCTTCTTTAGCAAGAACTAATACGTCATTTGCTAATTGTTCACCTGTGAATTGTTCAGATAAATAAGTTAAATCAATACCTTTTGCAGCAACGATATCTAATGCATAATCAAATAATGTTGGAACAGCATAAAGTACAAGATCAGTATCTAATACAACACTTAATAATTCATAAACATGAGTATAAGCGATAGCAGGATAGTTTTCAAAGTCTAAGTAGCTTGCATTCATAACGAAGCTAATAATTTCTTCTAATGAAGTTAAGCTAAAGTCTGCTTGTATCCAACCAATTAAATTGATAACTTCTTGTAATTTAGCATTATCGCTAGCAAAGTCAATATTTGCAAAGTCATTTGAGCTAACTTTATTTAATCTACCAAATGCATAAGTTGATTGAGAATTGATTCCAAGTTTAGTGTATGCTAAATCATAAACATAAGCAGCGATTTCTGCATTGTTGTTAGTTAAGATATTTAATTGTTCTAATAATGCAACAATTTCAATAACTGGATCTAATTCAACAACTTCGATATTCATTGTATAGATATATTCTAATGCACCAGCTTCAATAACAAGTTTAGCAATTTTAACAATTACGTCAACGTCATTTACTAATTCATCAGCAGTAACAGAATATCTTAAGAATCCAAGATCTAAACCATCAGGTGCTAAGAATGTAGCAGTATGGAATAATTCTACTAATTGAGATTTAACAATTTCACTTGAAACTACTAAGTTAAGAATATTACCTAAAGCATTAACAGCATCTTCACAGAAGATTTGTTCATATTTATCTAGATATAAGTATTCTTTATTTGTGAAGAATTTCTTAATACCAGAAATAGATTCAAATCCTTCGACTTCAAGAAGTGTTTGAGCTTCAGTTAAGATAGCGATGATAACATTTAATTCACTTTCAGCACTAATTTGAGCAAAGTCAGCAGCACTAACTTTATCAATGCTAAGGATTGGAAGAACCATATTTAATCCAAGAGCAACTAAGTCATCAAAGTTATTAACTAAAATATTTAGAGCTTTTAATTCATCAACGATTTCAATAACTGGAACTAATGTTAAGTTAGTTATATCTTTTTCAAATACGAATTCTAATGCGCCAGCTTCAACAGCAAGTTTAACGATATTTGCAATAGTAGCAACATCACTTGCTAATTCACTTGAAGTAACACTATCTTTCATGAATGAAAGATCGATACCTAAAGCTAATTTAGAAACAGCAAAGTTAAATAATTTAGCAGCTTGAGATTTAACAATTTCACTTGAAGCAACACTGTTTAAAATATTACATAAAGCATTAATTGTAACATCACTATAAACTTCTTTATAAGTTTCTGAATTTGCAAATTCTTTATTGTTAACGAATGTTACGATATCTGATAATGAAACTAATTCTAGTTCGTTTAATACATTTTGAGCTTCATTTAAGATTGTAATAATCATGCCTAATTCATTATTAGCAATTAAGTGATCTAATGAATTCTTTTCAACTTGTTCTAAGCCAAGTTTAGGAAGAACCATATTTAAGCCAAGAGCAACTAAATCACCAAAGTTATTTGCAATAAGGTTAACTTCTTCAAGTTTAGCAACGATATTAGCAACTTCATTTAAGTTGATTGTTTCAATATCGAATGTGTAAATGTATTCTAATACACCAACTTTTAATACAGCCTTAGCGATGTCTACGATAGTAGCAATATCACTTACTAATTCTTCAGTAGTTACAGAATATCTTAAGAATCCAAGATCAAGTCCAGCAGGTACTAAGAATGTAGCAGAGTGGAATACTTCTAATAATTGTGATTCAACGATTTCGCTTGAGGCTACTAAATTAATAATGTTGCCTAAAGCATTAATAGCTTCATCACAGAAGATTTGTTCATATTTATCTAGATATAAGTATTCTTTATTTGTGAAGAATTTCTTAATACCAGAAATTGATTCAAATCCTTCAACTTCAAGAACTGTTTGAGCTTCATTTAAGATTGCAATAATAACATTTAATTCACTTTCAAGGCTAATATGAGCAAAGTCAGCAGCAGTAACTTGATCAATACTTAAACTTGGAAGAACCATATTTAAGCCAAGAGCTACTAATTCATCAAAGTTATTAACTAGAATGTTAAGAGCTTTTAATTCTTCAACGATTGCAATAACTGGAACTAATGTTAAGTTAGTAATATCTTTTTCAAATACAAATTCTAATGCACCAGCATCAACAGCATGTTTTAATACATTAACAATTACAGCAACATCACTTACTAATTCTTCAGTTGTTACACTGTTTTTCATGAATGAAAGGTTAATTGTAGCAGGAGCTTTAGAAATACCAAAGTTGAATAATTTAACTGCTTGTGATTTAACAATTTCGCTTGAAACTACAAGGTTAAGGATATTACCAATTGTATCAACATTTGCATCACTATAAACTTCTTTATAAGCTTCAGGGTTAGTAAATTCTTTGTTATTTACGAATGTTAAAATTTCATTTACATTGTTAAGTTCTAATGAAGTTAATAAGTTTTGAGCTTCTCTGATAATTGAAGCAATAACTTGTAATTCACTTTGTACACTAATATGAGCGAATTCACTTGCAGATACTTGTTCTAAGCCAAGTTTTGGAAGAACCATATTTAAGCCAAGAGCAACTAAATCAGCAAAGTTATTTGAAAGAATATTTAATTCACCAAGTTTAACAACGATATCAGCAAATTTATTTAAATCAATGTTTTCGATTTCAGCTGTATAGAAGTATTCTAATCCACCAGCTTCAACAGCAAGTTTTAATACATCAACGATTACAGCAACATCACTTACTAATTCATCAGCTGTTACACTATTTTTCAAGAATGAAAGATCAATTGTAGCAGGAGCTTTAGAAATACCAAAGTTGAATAAGTCAACAAGTTTTAATTGAACAAGTTCACTTGATACTGCTAAGTTAATAATGTTACCAATTGTATCAATAGCTTCAGTTGTGAAATATTCTTGATATTTATCTTGATATAAGTATGCTTTATTTTTGATGAATGACATTACATCAGAAACTGTATCAAAGTTTTCAATTTCAAGTAATGTAGCAATTTCATTAACAACAGCAACTAAGATTTCGTTTTCTTTAGCAAAGTCAATATCTTTAAATTCATCTACGTGTACTTTATCTAAACCAACCATTGGTAATACAATATTGAATACCATTTCAGCGAAGTAATCATTACATTTATAAGTAATGTTAAGTTCTTCTAATGATTGGATGATTGCGATAACTGGTTCAACATTAATAACAACATCACCAGTAAAGATTAAATCAAGAATACCAAATTCAATAGCATAGTCGCTAATTTCAACAATCTTTAAGATGTCTTCTTGAAGTTCTTTTGCAGTGAATACATCATTAGCAAATGAGAAGTCATAAGGAGTTTTTGAAGATGCAAGAGATAATGCATATTCAAATAAATCAACTAAATGAACACCAATTACATCACTTTCAGCAACTAATGAAATTAAGTCTTGAACATTTTGGATTGCTCTGTCATTGAATGTGTTAACATCTAAGTAATGTTTATTTGCAACATATTCTTTAATATCGTAAATACTATCTAAGTTTTCGTTAGATAAGATTTCACCGATTAATAATACAGCTTGTTGTAATAATTCGTTTTCTTTAGAGAAATCGATATATTTATAGTTATCAACTAAAATTGTAGTTTCTAACTTAAGCATTGGAGCAACAAGTTCACAAACAAATGCTGCTAGTTCAGCAGAACAGTTATTTAAGATGTTAAGTTCATCTAATAATGCAACGATGTTAGCAACATAAGTAGCATCGATATTTTCGATATTCTTAGTAGTTAAGTATTCAATTGCACCGAATTCAACAGCGTTACGAGCAATTTCAACGATTGTATTTAAATCAGCACTTAATTCTTCACCTGTAATTTCGCCACTTAAGAATGATAAATCAAAGTTCTTATTCTTAGCTAAATCTAATGCAAATTCTACACCTGCACCAGCAGCAGCTTTAATAAGTTGAATATCAACAACTTTATCTAAAATGTCGATTACAGCTTTAACATTTTCTTCAGTTAATACAATTGAATCTAGATAATGTTTATTGTTGATGAATAATAAAATATCTGATAGAGAATCTAAGTTATTAGCTTCAAATAAAGTACCAAAATCAACAATGATTTCACCAAGATGATTCATTTCTTCTTGCCAATTGATATCAAAATCATTAGCAGTGAATGTGTAATTAATCTTTAATGATTCGTTTTGGCCTAATACATTATTAAGTACGCCTGGAAGAATTTCATTTGCATAATTATTTAAGATATTTAAAGAACCAACAGTTTCTAAAATACCAGCGATTGCTTGATAATTAATAGGTGCAAGATCTTGAGTTTCATAATATTGAAGTAAGTTAGCTTCAACACCTTGACGAATAACGCTTGCAATAGCTTTAAGGTCACTTGATAATTCAGCAGCAGTAATATTACCTAATGCAGATAAATCAGCAACTTTAGCAATAGCTTCTAAGTTTTGGATATTACCACAAACAGCAACGATAGCTTGTTGAGCAAGTTGTAAATCACTTACTAATTCTAAGATATCAGCAATAGCTAATAAGTTGTAATCTTTAACTAATTCAGTACTTGTATACCATTTTTCTTTAAAGAATGAAATAACTTCTTCAAGTTTAGTAAAGTTATTTGCAGCAACTAATTCAAATGCTTCACTAATGATATCTCTGATGATTGCATAATCAGCTTCGAAGTCATAATCAGCACCAAATGAGAAGTCTTCAGCACTTACGAATTTGTTTTCAGGAACGAATTTATTTACTAAGAAACTTAATAATTGGTCTTCTTTACCATTTACTAGATTTAAATCAAAGATTCTATCTAAGATTTCTAATACAGCTTCAGATTCAGGTAATTCACCTTTCCAATTACTACGTCTATATTCAAATACACCAATTTCATAAACAGCAACTTTGAATGCTTCAACTAATGAATTTAAGTCTTCAACTAATAATTCACCATTCATACCATCGCCTAAGAATTCTACATCAATGCCTTTTTCAGCAGCAAGATTTAATCCATATTCTAAACCAAATGGTAAAATTTGTTCTACGATTTGAAGTGATAATACACCTTCTAAGATTTCAAAAATAACATTAAAGTTATGTTCAACTAAGAATGTGTTACTAATATATTCTTTATCTGAAATCCATTGTTTTAATTGACCGATAGAAGAAATTCTATTATTGTTAGTTAATTGAATTACATCTTCAATTAATTGATTTAAAGTAGCAACTTCTTTATCCCAATCAATACCAGCAAAGTCTTTAGCACTAAATTCACCAAGTTCAAGTTTAATAGCAGTTTGAAGATAATTGAATAACCATGCCATTAATTCAGCTTCACTACCATGAACCATATTTAAATCAAATAAAGTTGTGATAGTTGTTTGTAATGCATCAGCTGCACCAGCAAAGTTATAATCTTTTTCTTCGATGAATGATTGAACTTTAACATCGATTAATGCTTCAGCAATATATAAAACTTTGCGAACGTCATCAGCTAAAAGTTTAGGATGAGAACCTTCGATATTTAAAACATCCATTAAATCAGATAGATTTTCAGGGATAATTCCAGATACAAATTTAGTAAATACATCTGGTAAAATAGCTTCAATAATTTGAGAACCATCTACACTTGAAGTTACATTGTATTCACCTAATAATGCTTTTAATGTAGCTAATAAAGCATCTAATGTTTCTTCTTTTAAGAAGAATTCTTTTTCTAATTGAAGTTTGCCATCTTCGTTGAATTTTAAGAAGTCTTCATCTTGTAAAACAACTTCTAATTCATCGATAGCAGCAAGTAAAATAGTTTGTTCTTTGTCGAAATCAACATGATCAAATGTACCCTTTTCTAAATCAGGGAATACTTTAGTAAGTTTTAAAATAATACGAACTACTCTTGATTCATAACCTTCTAAAATTTTTGAATCAAAAATACCATTGATAACAGTTTTGATTGCATCTGTGTTTGCAAAATCAATAGCTTGAATTCCGCTTGTTTTAACTTCTAATACATTTAAGTCAACGATTGCGATTACAACATCTACTAATTTTTGAATTTCAGTGATTAATTCAGCTGATTCAAGGTTAGTAATAATGTCATTTAAAGTACCATCTTCATCTTCAAATTTGTCTAATTGAGGAACAACAAATTTTTCTAATAAGCTTGGCATTAATTCTAATACTAAGTTAGAATCTACTAAAACATCTAGTAAGTCAACAATATATTCATAAGTATTTTCATCATCTAGAACTCTATTCCATTCGAATTTTAATTCAGAAAGGTTAACACCTTCTAGTTTAGACATCTTACCAACGATTGTTAAAATATTTTGGAAGTTTTCTACTTCTGAATATTGACCTTCACCAGTCCATTTAACTTCACTTAAATCAAGACTAGATGCAGCATCATCAGTTAATACGTTAAATTGTACTAATGCGCCAACTACTAATTGGTTCTTAGTTTCATCATCACCTAATAAGTTAAGGTTAAATAATAATTCGATAGCTTCTTTACCATGGTAACCACCTAATGCATAGAAATCAATGTCAGATAATGCAAAATTAAATTCACAAATTTCATAAGCATGTTGACCAAGAATTACTAAGTTTTCAAAATCATTTTTCCATTCTTCAGCTGTTAATGAAGTTAGATCAATAATGTTTGCTAGGTTAGGAGCTTTATCGATAAGTAAGTTATTAACAACACCATTAGCTGCAGGAATTGCAACATCAATGAATAATGTTAATTGAGGTAATTGACCTAAAGTAGCTTGTAATGCAGCAACTTTAGCATCATCGCTTAAAATATCTTTTACAAGAGCTAAAGGTTCTTTAACACTATCTAAAGATTCAATTTCAAGACCTTGGAATGATTTGTAAATATTAACTAATGTTGTAAAGTCTTTGTTCCAGTTAATACTTGCAGTATCAATAACAATTTCTTGATTACCTAGTAATTCATTTACTTTTGGTAAGCCAAGTGCAATATTAGTTGCAATTGGAAGAATCTTTTCAAATGACTCAGTAGCAAATAATGTGTCTACAACAGTTTGAAGAACATCAGCATCTAAATTTAATACATCAACAGATAATTTAGAATTTTCATCAAATTGTAGTAATGGAGCTGCTTCAACTAAAGCTTCAACGTAAGTGTTGATATCTTTTGACCAATCAACGTTTGCTAATTCTTTAACTGCAGCAACAACATCAGTACCAGCATCAGTAACAAGTTTGTTACCACTTAAGAAGCCGATAGCTGCTTGATATGCAACTTTGTCTAATAGTTGTAAATTAGTTACTTTTTCGAATACTTTTTCTACAGCTTTTAATTTAGCACTGTCGTTAGTAATTTCTTGAAGTAATTGATTTACATTTAAATTTTCTAAAGAACCAATTTCTAATTTTTGGAATTCTTTATAAATTCCAACAATTGTTTGATATTCTTTTGCCCAGTCAAAATCAGTTAGGTTTACAGTTGGTAATACACCTACTTTTTCAGTAACTACATCAAGTTTTAAACCAACTTGAAGTACGATATTTAGAATGCTACTAACTGCATCAGATTTTCCAAGTGTTTCTAATGCTGCACTTAAGATTTCTGGGTCCATTGTTAAGACATTAAAGTCTTCGTCAAGGATACCAAGTTTATAAACCTCTTTAACAACATCTAGTAATACTTCGATATTCTTATCCCAGTCTAATTGACGTAATTGTAAGAATGCTGCTTGTTGACTTGATTTGAATAAGAAATCTTTTAATGTTTCACTATCACCCATTAAAGCAACGTTTCCGTTTTCGTTAATTGGGAAATTGTAAACAAATTCAATCGCAACAGGTACAGCTTCTACGATTAATTTAGAATCTTTTAATGCATCTAAAGCGTTAGAAACTTGTAAATCAGTTAGTGATTTAATATCACTATTACCTTCTAAAGCGTTAACTGCATCAATAACAACGATAACTTCTTCACGAATTTCAATATCGTTATTCTCAGTTTCAATAGTAAACGCACTATCAAATAAGTGTGTACTAAATGAATCACCAAAGAAGAATTGAGATCCTTCTAAGAATTTACCAATTGCACTATCATAGTATGCATCTTTGAAATCCATAGCCATGTCAAGTGCAGTAGTTTGGTTAGCAACTTTGTTGCCGCTTAGTGATTCGTTAATCATGTTTTCAGTTTCAGGCGAAATTGAGTCTAGAACTGAACAAATACCTGATACAGGAGCGAATAAGAAAATAATTACGATTACAGCACGAAGCCCTGCAAGACAACCTGCCCAAACACGATGTTTAGAAGCAGTTTTTTCAACAGGATTTTTGCTTGAAGTAATCATAACACCTTCAGCTTCGCCAGCTTCAGAACATGCAACAAGAACTTTTTCGTTATAAGCTTTATCTTGTTCTACTGCTGGTTCTTCGATACCAGCTGCTGCACGTTTTTTAGCTTTGTTGCAAGCGATAATTCTTGTAATTAATCTGTAAATTCCAAGAGAAATTCCGATTAAAATGAACATAACAAATGTTCCAAGAATTAGCATAACACCACGTGCTACGCCGCTTACAGCACTGTATAAAAAGGCATAGGATTTAGTTCCTTCAACAAAAATTTCAGCACCACCAGGTACATTTGATTGTACTAAAGCTAAGATACAATCCCACATACTTTCAGCAGAACTTGGAATTCCTGAAATGAAAGACTTCAACAATGAGCCATCAGCGTCTAAGATTGTTGAAGAGTCGCCAAATACTAATAGTGTTAATAAAAATAACACAAAAGCAATGGCAGTACAGTTAAGTTCTTTCTTAAGTCCAGCGAAACAACCTAAAAGTACGAATACTGACACTAGTAATAGTAATCCCACACCAACTAATGCCAATATTAGATTAAAATCCATCATTGTAATTCACCTCTTTTTATTTATGACTTTACTCATTTATTATACCAAATTTTACGTTTTTTTGCAAGCGATACTACCTTCTAATCATTAAAAAAGTTAGATTCTACTTTTTTATTTTACAATTTTTTCCAAATATTCTTGTATAAAGATTTGTTTTTTGATTAATAAATAGGAAATATTCGAATATTAATTTTTTATAAAAATAAG
>JAZOLP010000057.1:0-4618 GCA_045653225.1 Bacilli bacterium | reverse complement strand
TAAATAATAAAGAAGGTAAAAAATAAACGAATAAACCAAGCAAGAAAAATAAAATATTTTTAATTTTTTTAGTCATAACAATAATCCTTTCAATAATATATATGTATTATTTAATTAAAATATGATTAAATTAAAATAAATAAGGTGGAAAACCACCTTATTATCTACACGTATTTTGACAGTTAATATTGATTGGTTCAACATTAGCTTGTTCTTGGTTAATAACTTGTTTAGAAACATTTTCTACTTTATAATAGCCTAATTGTTCCATATGTTTATATATTGCACTTTGCCATTCTAAACAAACATTTAATCCAGTTTGGAATTTTTGATGAACATCAATATTAGAACTTTCAGTAGTTGCGGTAAAGAGTAAATTACATAATGCTTTACATTCAGTAAGTAACGATTCTAGATAAAACTTATCTTTCATTAACAAACTCCTCCTGTACATAGCAAACTAGTATATTCTTTGTATGCACAAATTGCATCAGATAATACACTACATACAACTTGTTTAGATGAATCATTTTGAAGTTCATCTTTTATTTCATTTAAATTTTCAGCAAAATGTTTTAAATGGTTCACTGTATCCATTATATAAAGTAATTCTTTTTGTGTCATAATAAAATCTCCTTCAAATATAGTATTTACAAAATTAAATAATTTATTTTTCCAATATTTGTTAATAAAAAAATTAAAAACATATGTTATAATGATTGTACAATCATAGCAAAGGGGTAGAGTTTTTTTGAATAGTTTGATATAATATATTTAAAGATATAAAATATAAAAATTCATGGAGGCAAAATGAAAAAATTAATTAAATTATTTGTATGTGTATCATTAGTTGTTGCAAATATTTTTGCAATTACAAATTCCAAAGTTAATGAAACTATTTCATTAGATGCTGCTAGTGACTTAGTTGCAATTAAAGATGATAGTGGTAACACTGTTACATATCGTAACACTAGTGAGCCTATTATGAGATTAAAAGAATATAATTATCCAACACAAAACTTAAGAGCTTGTTGGGTATCTAACTTCATTGGAAGTTTACCATCATATTCTAATGCTGAAAAATGGAAAACTGATTATACTTATGTTTTAGATGTAATGGAAAGTTATGGATTAAACTGTATTATTTTCCATGTACGTACTCATAATAATGCTTTATACAAATCAGAATTAAATCCAGTAGCTTCATGGTTTAAAAGCGTTAACTTTGATGAATTTGATCCACTTGAATGGGCAATTGAAGAAACACACAAAAGAGGTATTGAATTCCATGCTTGGTTAAACCCTTATAGAATTTCAACAAATGGTGGTCAAACTCAATATGTATCAGGTGATATTCCAGAAGGTAACCCTGTTCTTGATTCAAGTAAATTACTTCAATCTGGAAATTCAATCATTTTAAATCCTGGTATTCAATCAAACCGTGACTTTATTGTTGATTCATGTATGGAAGTTGTTGAAAATTATGATGTTGATGCAATTCACTTTGATGACTATTTCTATATTTCAGGTGTTGAAACTTCTAAATCAGCAGATTGGAAACGTCAACAAGTTGATTTATTTATCGAAGATTTATCTAACCAATTAAGAGCTTATAATAAAGAAAATAATAAAGCTGTTCAACTAGGTATTTCTCCTAGTGGTATCTACCGTAATGGTGGTGTAACATCAAGTCCAACATATGATGCTAATGGTAACCTATCATCACCACTTGCTTCTAATACTAGTGGTTTTGCACACTATGGTGATTATCTATATTCTGATACATTAAAATGGATTAATGAAGAATGGATTGACTATATTATGCCTCAAACATATTGGTCATTAGAACAAACTGTTGCAAGTTTTGGTGAATTATCAAGATGGTGGAGCTGGACTGTTAGATATAAAAAAGTTAATCTATATTTAGGTATGGGTATTTATATGCCTGCTGATAACTCTAACTGGCGTAAAAATAAATACGAAGTAAGAGATCAAATCTTAAATGCAGAAATGTATGATGAAGTAGGTGGTTTCTCATTCTATAGTTATAATTATTTAACATCTTCAAATGTTTATACAAAAACTGGTATGGACATTGTAAAGAATGATTATTTCAGCAAAAAGATTCCTGCTGATGTAAAGAAATATTATGCACCACTATATGATACAATTCCAGTTGAAAACATTAAAGTAATTAATGATGTATTATCATATGATAGATGTGAAAATGCTCGTGGATATGTAGTATATAAAGTTGCAAAAGGCGAAACATTAAACCAACAAGATATTGATCAAGTATATTATTATGGTAATGATTTAAGTGTAGAACTAGATGATACTTTAAATTACTCTTATTATGTTTCTTCAGTGAACTTAGCAAACGAAATTTCAGAACCAATCAATACAGAAGCTGCAGCAGCAACTGCTGAAAATGTAATTGAAAAAATTAATTCACTTCCTGAAGTTATTAAATTTGATCATGAAGAGTTAGTTCAAAGCGTACGTGGATTCTATTATGCGTTATCTGAAACAGAACGTGCAAAAGTAACAAATGTTTCTAAATTACAAGCAGCTTTAGAATTATTAGAAGCAAAACATGCAGCATATGATTTAACTTCTAATTATAAGAATTTAAACGAGTATACATCAACTACACAATCTTCAATGAAATTGTTAATTAATTCAACCAAAGTTAGCATCAATGAACAACCTAACATTAATGATTTAAATAATTTAATGGAAGAATTCAAGAAGAAGATGGATGAATTTAAGGTTTTAGCTGATGAACTTTCTTCTCCAATTCAAGCTGCAAAACAAATGTTAAATGATTATTAT
The DNA here is from genome assembly GCA_045653225.1 of Bacilli bacterium. Taxonomy (GTDB): domain Bacteria; phylum Bacillota_I; class Bacilli_A; order ML615J-28; family CAG-313; genus UBA1737. The sequence goes on along the minus strand of JAZOLP010000057.1, from coordinate 1,783 downwards.
GAAGGATTAGATTTAGATTTCTATTTAAGTCAAGATCAAAAAGACCTAAAAGGAATTCTTGATATTGCATTAGAAGCTTTAGCAACTACAAAATCTACTACTGAAATAGATCTAATTGTTGAAAATGCAAAAGTTGAAATGAATCAAATACCATCATTTAAAGCAGAATATGAACAAATATTAAAAGATATTAGTGATACAATTGATGCTTTAATTCAAGATAATATTGATAAGAATGAATGGTTTGCAAAACGAAACTTAACGGCTAAGAAAAATGAAATAATTGAAGAAATCAAAGCTGAACAAAAATTTAAAGTATATATGAATGATAATACTTATATTAGTGATGCAAAGAAAGATTTTACAAATTATATTAATGAATTAAATTCTTTATATACAAAGATAAAAGCGGTAATCACAACATTTAATAGTTATGATGATACTAAAGAAGGCGCAAAAGAACTAATTGAAGAATACATTGAAAAAGTAGAACTTGCTGAAAGTAAAGAACACGTAGATGAATTAAAAGCTGAATTTAAAGAAGCTTATAATAATTTAGGTAAAAAGACTTCTAAATGCTCTGCTGGTGTTATTAGTTTTATTAACTTATTAGCAGTCGCTTCAATTGCTGTATTATTTATGAGAAGAAAATAATAAAATAAATAAAATCTCTTAAGGTTAACTTAAGAGATTTTTTTTGAAATAAACAATAAAGTATGATATATTATAGTAAATAAATAGAAAGAAGAATAAATATGAAAAAATTATTAAACTTATTTTTTCTATTCTTTAAAATAGGCTTATTTACATTTGGTGGTGGCTACGCAATGATAGCCCAAATTAAAGAAGTATTTGTAGAGAAGAAAAAATGGATAACAGAAGAAGATTTATTAGAAATAATAACAATAGCAGAATCCACACCAGGACCTATTGCTATTAACATGGCTACATATATTGGATATAAACAAAAGAAAATACTTGGAAGTCTTTTTTCAACATTAGGCGTTATACTTCCATCATTTATTATAATTTTTATAATTTCTCTTTTTATAGAACAATTTATGAGTTTAAAATTGGTTAAATATGCATTTGTAGGTATAAATGTTGGAGTATGTTTTTTAATATTAAAAACAAGTTTAAATATGTTTAAAAAAATTGAAAAGAAATTTTTACCATTATCAGTTTTTTCAATTGTATTTATATTACTTGTAGTATTTGAACTTTTAACAATTAAATTTTCATCAATTATATTTATTTTGATTGGTGGTTTTATAGGAATTATTTCTTATTCACTTAAGAAAAGTGAGGTGAGTAAATAATGATATATATAGAATTATTTTATGAATTTTTTATAATAGGTTTATTTACTTTCGGTGGCGGCTACGCAATGATTCCATTAATTAAAGATACAGTTATTAATAATGGATGGTTAACACTTGAAGAGTTTTATAATTTTATTGGTATTTGTGAATCAACTCCTGGTCCAATCGCAGTAAACATGGCAACATATATAGGATCTACCCAAGGTGGTTTACTAGGAAGTTTATGTGCTACATTAGGTGTAGTTTTACCTTCGTTTATTATTATCTTACTTATTGCGATGTGTTTACAAAAATTAACATCAAATAAATATTTCAAATATTTTATTAAAGGTGTACGCCCTGTTATAGTATCGCTTATCATGTTTGCTGGATTATCTTTATTAATTAAATGTATTGGGATTAATATAGATACTTTTAACATTAGTTTAAATTATGTACAAATAATTATATTCGTTTTAATT
>JAZOLP010000056.1:0-3012 GCA_045653225.1 Bacilli bacterium | reverse complement strand
TTCTTTTAATGAAAATTCTGGGAATTCAATTTCATATGCTTCAGATTATTTTATGCATAGACATTTCTCATATGGTTTATCTAACAAAATAACTTTTGACATATCTACAGTATCTATATATGTAAAATCATTTAATTCATAAATTTTCAAATCTAATACCTCCTTGTAGAATATATTTATAAAATTCTTGTATATGCGAAAAAGCAATATTAATTGTAATACTTAGCCTGAGCTGTAAACATTTCATAATATAGCCCTTTTTTATCTCTTATTAATGCTTCATGATTTCCTTCTTGAACAACTTCAGATCCATCTAAAACAATAATTTTATCACAGAATTTACAACTTGATAACCTATGTGATATAAATATTGTGGTTACATTTCCCATTATACTATTATAATCATAATATAATTTTGACTCCGAAACTGGATCCAATGCACTTGTCGGTTCATCTAGAACAACCAACTGACCTTCTTTATATATACTTCTTGCAATTGCAAACTTTTGCATTTCTCCGCCTGAAAATTCTATACCATTTTTGTCAAACCACTTATTTATATAGGTTAACTCTTTATTAGGAATTTCAAGGACTCTATTTAATATTTGAGCTTTTTCCAATGAATCATATAATTTTGGTTGATTTTCATCTAAAATACTAATATTTGATTTTATACTAAAAGAAATAATTTTGAAATCTTGAAAGACAACAGATATTAATTTCATATAGCTATCATAATCATACTCATTTATATTAATCCCATTAACAAGTATTTCTCCTTCTTCTACTTGATAAAATCTACAGATTAATTTGATAATAGTTGTTTTTCCTGCTCCGTTAAGCCCTACAATTGAAAATTTTTCATTTTTTTCTATTTTGAAACTAACATTTTTTAATATATATTGTTCAGTTCTAGGATATTTAAAACTTACATTCCTAAATTCTAAGGAGTTAAATTCATTAATTAACTTTGTTCCATCCTTAAACACCGATTCATAGTTCATTAAATCTATAAAATCTTGTTGATAATCACAATTTAATAGATACTGTTTATAATAAAAAATTATAAAAGCTATAGCATTAGTCAATGTATTTACAGAACTTATAAGTAAAGTAAAATCAGAAATTGCTAAATTATGATCAATAACTGATTTAGTTAAAATAATAAATGACAACATATTAATAATGATAAATGAATTAAAGTTATCTAATAAGCTAAATTTATTTAATTTTTTAACTTGTTTCTTATATTTCAAAAAAACTTCATCATTTATTGCTTTGCTCTTATTCTTAAGAATTTTTACTCCATCATACATACGCAACTCTTTTTGATTTCTAAATGTTGCAATACCGTCTGAATAATAATATTGCTTTCGTCTATGTCTAACAATTAATTCTCTAAATTTTTTTTCGATTTTTTGAGCTTTACTCCACGAAAAAGTACTAAGTATAATTCCTAAAACACATATTGCTATTAATAAATATTCTTTTGAGAATAATACAATAAAAATAACGCCTGCTGCAGTAATGATTGATGATACTATTGTTTTAATTGAAAAAATAAATGAATAAATACCGCTAGTATATTCAGTCATTCCCTTTTTCGCAATCGTGAACTTGTCTATAAAACTTGGATCTTCTAAATTATAATAATCTATAAGAGTTATTTTTTCATTTAACATTTTTTCAATATGATAATTTGCTTTTAATGAATATTCTTGATTTTTCTTGTCAAGTATTGCTGTAATCAAATTATATATCAAAACTATTGAAGCATATATCAACACAGTAAAAATAATTTTTGTGATTTCTGTTTTACTAACCAGTAAATCTATAAGAATTTTTAAAAATATACTCCAAACAAATGGATAAATTGAACTCAATATTGTTAATATTATTGTGAAAACAATACATAACGGACTAACTTTCTTAATTATAGGAGTAAAAAAACGAATGTTATTAATTATTTTCTTTATTCTTTTCATCTTTTTCACTCTCCTTGTAATATTGGGCTTGCATATCAAATAATTCTTTATATTTACTGTTGTTATTCATTAGGTCATTATGTGTACCAATTTCGCAAATTTTACCTTTTTCCAAAAATATTATTCTATCGCAGAATTTTGTTGAAGCTAATCTGTGTGATATAAAAATAGCAGACTTTCCATCAACAATTTTATTAAAATTATTATACATATTGTATTCATTAATTGCATCAAATGCACTTGTAGGTTCATCCAATATATATAGTGCTGATTTTTTATACATTGATCGTGCTAATGATATTTTCTGAGTTTCACCACCAGATAATTCAATTCCATTTTCATCTAATTCTCTATTTAAAAAAGTGTTCAAACCATCAGGAAGAGCTTTTATTTTTTTATCAAAATCTATTATTTTTAATATATCTTCAACTTTTTTTATATCTATTTCTTCTGATATATTCATGCCAACATTTTCTAAAAGTGATAAAGCGAACATATATGTCTCCTGAAATACCGGTGAAATTAATTTAGCTAATGATTTTCTAGAAATACTTTCTATATTAATACCATTTATTAAGATTTCTCCTTTTGTTGGATGATACAGTCCACAAAGTAATTTTACTAATGTTGTTTTCCCTCCTCCATTATATCCAACTAAAGCTATTTTTTCCCCCTTATTTATTTTAAATGAGATATTTTCCAATGCATAATCATCTTGCATGTAATAAGAAAAATAAACATTTTTAAACTCAACTTCTAAATTATTATCGTTAATACTTAATTCATTTGAACTTACATTTTGTTTATGTTTAATAAATCCTCTATAGTCATCTACTTCTAATGATAATCTTAATAATTCGGCATTATTTCCTTTTAAAAAATATAATGAATTTGTCAATTTATTTACAGATGTGGTATAGAAAGTAAAATTCGATATCAGCATTGATTTAAAAATAACATCATAAGCAAAACTAATATATAATACTGCCTTATCTAAAAATTCTAATATTTGTAAAAAAGTATAATA
>JAZOLP010000055.1:0-4188 GCA_045653225.1 Bacilli bacterium | reverse complement strand
ATTATTTCACTTAGAAAATTGTCGCAAGAAAAATGTTTGAATGTAGTAAATAGTTATAATTCATTATTTAATGATGGAGATAGTAAAAAATTTTATGATAGACTTGATCAATCATCTATAAAATATTATAAAGGTGCATATAATATAAAATCTGTGCTTTTAAAAGGAGGTTGCAATGAATAAAATAGAATTGCTTGCTCCTGCTGGAAATTTAGAAAAAGCTAAAATTGCGTTATTATATGGCGCTGATGCTGTTTATGTTGGTGGTAAACAATTTAGTTTGCGTGCGAGAGCTTCAAATTTCTCTATTCAAGATATTAAAGAACTTTGTGATTTTGCACATGGATTAAACAAAAAAGTTTATGTTACAATGAATATTATTCCACATGATGAAGATTTAGAAAATTTAGAAGTATATTTAAAACAATTAGATGAATGTAAAGTAAATGCAATAATCACTTCTAGTTTACATATTATTAAAACTGCTTCAAGAGTGGCTCCTAATATAGAGCGTCATGTTTCAACACAAATGTCTATTACAAACCATGCTGCTATTAAACATTGGGAAAAAATGAATGTTTCAAGAGTAGTTCTTGCAAGAGAAAACACTTTAAGTGAAATTGAATATATTGCTTCTTTATCAAAACTAGAATTAGAAGTTTTTATTCATGGTGGAATGTGCTCTAGTTATTCAGGCAGATGTGTTTTAAGTAATCATATGACTGAAAGAGATGCAAATCGAGGTGGTTGTGCTCATTCATGTCGATGGAATTATAATTTATATGATGGTTCTGTAAAAATTAACAAAAAAGATGAATTTTACAATATTGGTTCTAAAGATTTAATGGCTGTAAGATTTATTCCTAAATTAATTGATCTAAATGTAGCATCTTTAAAAATAGAAGGAAGAATGAAATCTACTTATTATTTAGCTACAGTCGTAGGGTGCTATAGAAAATTAATTGATTTGTACTATCAAAAAAATAATATAACTGAAGAAGAATTTAAGTATTTTGAAAATGAAATTTCTAAAGCAGAAAATAGACTTACATCTATTGGCTTTTATAATGGATTACCAACAATAAATGAACAACTATATGATACTAGATGTGAACAACCGACACAAGAATATATTGGTTATGTTTTAGACTATAAAGATGGTACTGCTTTGATAGAACAAAGAAATTATTTTTCAATTGGTGATTTAGTTGAAGTATTCGGACCTAACATTTCTAACACACGATTTGTTGTTAATAAAATGGTAGATGCTTTAACAAATGAAAATTTAACTGTTGCAAGACATCCACTTCAAAAAATTTATATAAATAGTCCCATTGAGTTATCTATTCATGATATGATTAGAAAAGTAAAGTAAAAAATACTTGCAAAAATTTAACAAATTTGTTATAATATTTAAGAGATTTATAAGTATAGAAAGAGGTAATTAAAATGGCTCAAGAACATTTAATAACACAAGAAGGTTATAACGCCTTATTAGAAAAATTAAAAGAATTAAAGAAAATGCAAGCGGAAAACCTTATTGCAATTCAAGATGCAAGAGGTCAAGGTGACTTATCAGAAAATGCTGACTATGATGCTGCTAGAAACCAACAAGCTAAAATTGCTGCAGAAATTTCAGAATTAGAAGCTAATATTCGTAATGCTAAGATTATTGATTCTGAACAAGTAAATGAAACTTCAAACTTAGGTAAATATGTTACTGTTCAATTCTTAGAAGATGAAGAAGAAGATCAAGAAACTTATCAAATTGTAGGTACAGTAGAAGCAGACCCTGTAAATGGAAAAATTTCTTCAGATTCTCCACTTGGTCGTGCGATTTTAACTGCTAAACCTGGTGAAGTAGTTACAGTTAGAACTGAAGATGGTGACCGTTTTGATGTTAAACTTGTAAAAGTTAATGTTAAAAAACCAAATAAAAAATAATGGAAAATAAAATTATTGCTATTATTTGTGCGATGGATATTGAACTTGAAGGTTATAAAGAACTTTTAAATAATAAATCTATCGAAACTATAATTGGTCATGAATTTTTAATTGGTGATTATTTAAATAACAAATTAGTAATTACAAAATGTGGTATAGGTAAAGTTAATGCCGCATGGATTACTATGTTACTAGTAGAACATTATCAACCAGATTTATTAATTAATTCAGGAATAGCTGGTGGCTACTCTAAAGATTTAAAAACACTAGATATAGTTATTGGAACTGATGTAGTTTATTCAGATGTAGATATGACTACAGATGCATTTACTAACTTAAGGTATGGTCAACTTCAAGATTTTCCGTTAACATTTAAATCTTGTGAAGAAGTTGTAAGAAAAATAAAAAATTTAAAACTTAATAATCAAGTTTATTTTGGTACAATAATGACTGGTGATCAATTTGTAACTGATTATAGAAAAACACATAATATTGTTTCTACACATTTTAGTGATTTAAACATATTAGCTTGTGATATGGAATCTTGTGCAATTGCTCAAGTATGTTATCTAACAAAAACATCGTTTTTAATTGTTAGATCTATTTCTGATATTATTGGTTCTAGTAGTGGTTTTGATTACCAAACTTTTGCACCTATCGCTGCGAAAAATGCTACAGATTTAGTTGATTATATTATTAAAGAAATAAAATAAGTGTTAGCTTTTAGCTAACACTTTATTAATTCTAATATGATATGTCTTGAAATTAGTAGACCAGCAATGCTCGGTACAAAACTAATGCTTCCAGGAATTTGATGCTTAATGGAACTTTCTTCATTAAGCAATTTTTTTTCTAATTGGTTGTTTGATAAATCAATTGGAACTTCAGTTGAAAAAAGAACTGATACATTTTTAATATTTCGTTTTTTTAGTTCATAACGCATAACTTTTGCAAGAGGACATACAGTAGTTTTTGAAATATCAACTATTTTAAATAAAGATGGATCTAATTTATTTCCCGTTCCCATTGATGAAATAACTGGAATATTTAATTCTTTTGCTTTTTCGATTATTGCAATTTTACCAGAAATAGTATCAATACAATCAACAATATAATCTACATTTTTAAAATCTATATTTGAAATTGTATTTGGTAAAATAAATTCTTCATATGTTTTAACTACTGAATCTTTATTTATACTAAAAATTCTATTTTTGCAAACAGTAGTTTTCAACATCCCTATCGTATCTGTTGTTGCGATAATTTGACGATTAATATTAGAAACACTTACAGTATCATTATCAATTAATATGAAATTTTTGATTCCTGTTCTAACTAAACCCTCTATAACGTAACTCCCTACTCCACCACAACCAAAAATCATTACAGTTTTTGTTGAAAGTTTGTTAATGTTTTCTTCTCCTAATAATAATGCTGAGCGTATAAATTTATCCATTGGTTTATCCTCCAACTATATTATACTAAATATATTCTAAATTTGCTAATCTTTTAGTTTTAAATATAATTTTGTTAATGCTCTTTTTTCAATTCTTGACACGTAACTTCTTGAAATGCCTAGTGATTTAGCAATATCACGTTGAGTTTCGACCTGATATTCATTTAATCCGTATCTTCTTGATATAATTTCTAATTCCTGATGATTTAATTCTTTTAATGCGTTATTTAATTGCTCATATTGCTCTTCCTTAATTAATGTATCTGTCATTGATAATGATGGATCAACAATAATGTCACATATTTTGATTTCATTTCCTTCTTTGTCTTCACCAATTGGTGTATATAAAGATATAGTATCTTTATATTTTTTAATGTTTCTTAAATGCATTAATATTTCGTTTTCAATACACCTTGAGGCGTATGTTGCAAGTCTAACATTTGATTCAAAATTATATGAATCTACAGCTTTTATCAGTCCAAATGTCCCTATTGAAAGTAAATCATCTTTCTCCACTTTAGTGTTTTCAAATTTTTTCACAATATGTGCAACAAGTCTTAAATTATGTTCAATTAAGATATTTCTTGCTTCTTTATCTTTTTCTTTTAGTTTATCTAAATATATTTTTTCTTCTTCCTCAGTTAAAACATCTGGAAAATTTGATTGATTCATTGAACCTAATATTGGAAACAAAAATAAAGTTATTAAATTTATCATTTTATTCCTTTCTAAAAAAGCATGTTTATTGAAATAATAGACAAAATTGTTTTTTTTTAGTATAATAATAG
>JAZOLP010000054.1:0-9614 GCA_045653225.1 Bacilli bacterium | reverse complement strand
ATTGTTCCATCTACTTATCTTTGGAATTTAAGTGAAAAATTCCTAAAAAAGAAAAAACCTATTTCATTAATTAGTGGTATTATTAGTTTAGTATTACAAATTCTTGCTGTTATTATTGTATCTGTATTAATTGCTAAACCTGTTATCACACTTCCTAATTCTGCAAAAGATTATTGTTTCATTATTGATGGAACAGGTAGTATGAATTTTGAAGTTGAAGATACAACAAGAATGGAAATCGCTAAAGATGAAGTTGAAGAATTAATTGAAAATAGTAAAAACGGAAGTTCTTATACATTAATCTATGTAGGAGCAACTTCTCGAGTTGTTTATGAAGAAATTAGTAATAAAGATAAAGCAATTGAAATGTTAAATAATTTAAAACCTTGTGGTGTTACAGTTGGTTTAACTGGAATCATTAATCATGTTCAAAATTATTTTAATGAAAATAAATCTTTAGAAACATATTTCGTAACTGATAAAAACTATAATTCGCAAAATATCAATATTATTAATGTTTCGAATAATGAACAAAATTTCGCAATCTTTGATACAACTACTTTAGTTGAAGGTACAAACATGAAAGTCTCATCTACAATTGTATCATATGAAAGTGATGCTGTTATTAGTGTAGAAGTGTATGTTAATGATGAATTAATGACTACAAAAGAAGCAGTTTGTACTAAAGGAGTTCAAAGAGAATTTTCAACTTATGTTAATGTAACAGAATATGATAAATTAGAAGTTAAAATTACCAATGATGATAACTTAGATTTAGATAATAATGAAGTGATTTATAACATTGAAAAAACACATGCTTATTCAACATTAATTGTTAGTGATAGACCTTTCTATTTAACATCTGTAATTAACACTGTTGGTAATACAGATATTAATGTAATATCAAGAGAAGATTATAACTCTGAAATGACAGGTTATAGTTTATATGTATTTGATTCATTTACTCCTTATTCTCTTCCAACTGATGGTACTGTTTGGTTATTCGGACCATCATCATCGATTGATCAATCAGGATTTAGCGTTCAAGATGTAATAGAAGATGAAACAGGGATTGCAGCGACTTATCCTAAAAATTCTACTTCTATTTATCGTACTTTAACTAAAGGTTTATTAAAAGATCAAATCTATGTTACTAAATATTATAAATATGGTTTATATAAAAACTTTACTGTGCTTTTAACTCATGAAGGTAATCCATTAATTTTTACTGGTTTAACTGATTCAGGTAATCGTGAAGTAGTTTTTGCTTTTGATTTACATGATTCAAATATTCCTTTATTATTAGATTATTTAACTTTATCAAAAAATCTACTTGATTATTCTTTCCCAATTATTTTAGAAGAGTCTACTTACACATGTGGTGATTTAGTAGAACTAAATGTATTATCTAATTGTGATAGTATTAGAGTAGAAAATCCACTTGGTGAAGTTACATATTTAGACATTAGTAACGAAGTTACTAGTTATACAACAACTGAAGTTGGAATTCATACTATTAAAGTTATGCTTGGGGATAAAGAAACAATCTTTAATATTTTTGTTGGGCTTCCAGAAGAAGAACAACATAGTAGTACTGAGGTTTTAACACTTGATCTTCAAGGTGTAAAAGAAAACAATTATCGTGATGGTATTTATGATGAATTAATTGTTTTATTTATTATTTTAGCAGTCATTTATATGGCGGATTGGATGGTGTATTGTTATGAACAGTATCAACTTCGATAGTCCTTGGTTATTAATAATAGCAATACCACTATTATTAATGGTAATTGTTTCATTTATTATTTCGGTTAGAAAAGATAATAAAACAGTACATAATGTTACATCATTTATTATTCATATTTTAATTGTAATAATAGTAAGTTTATGTGCTGCGAAGACTTCTTATGAACGTATTATTACAGAAACAAATATTTATGTTTTAGCCGATGTTTCATATTCATCTAATAAAAGTTTAGATTTAATAGATGAATACATTAATGATTTAAAGAATAATGTTCCTAAAAATTCTAAGATTGGAATAGTTTGTTTTGGTAAAGATTATGAATTATTAACAAATATTGGCGAAGAATTAAAAAGTGTTAAAGATTCTAAAGTAGATGATAGTGCAACAAACATTAAAGAAGCACTAGAATATACAGCTACACTATTTAATGATAATGTAGTAAAAAGAATTGTTATTATTTCTGATGGTGAAGAAACTAAAGAAAGTAATATTGTTAGTTTAGTTCAAGGTTTAGCTGTAGAAAATATTTATATTGATGCTATTTATTTAGATAATAATCTAAAAGAAGATGATTTTGAAGTTCAAATTAACGAGATAAATTATGTTTCTAATACTTATCTTAATAATGAAGAAAGTGTATACGCTATAATTCAATCAAATACAAGTTCAAATGGTTATGTAAAGTTATATAAAGATAATACTCTAATAAAAGAAAAAGCGGTTGTTCTTGCTAAAGGCTATAATTCAATTACATTTGATTTAGATACGTCAATTGTAGGTGAGTTTGATTATGAATTAGTAGTTGAATGTACATCAGATACATCGAATTATAGTAATAGTTATAGTTTAATACTAACTGTAAATGAAAAACTAGAAATGTTATTTATTTCTAATTGCAATGATGATATACAACAAGCATTAGAATTATATGGAGAATCATGTATTATTGATTCATATATAAATAATAAAAATGTTCCATATACAATTGAACAATTAAGTAAATATGATGAGTTTGTTTTATCAGATATTGACATTAGAACATTAAATAACTATTCTCAATTTATTGATAGTATTGATACACTTGTTTCTAAATTCGGTAAAAGTTTGATTACATTTGGTAATACATATATTCAAAATAATTATGATGACCCAACTCTTTCAGTATTAAATAATATGTTACCTGTTAAGTTTGGTAATGATGAAAATGAAGATAAACTTATTACACTATGTCTAGATATTTCTAGAAGTATGGAACAAGTAGATAGACTTAAGATTGCAAAAGAAACTGCTTGCACGATTCTTGATAATTTAGATGATGATGTAATGGTAATGGTTATTGGTTTCTATGGTGAAGTAAGAACAATCTATCAACAATCTCCTGCAGCAGAAAGAGAAGAGTTAAAAGATAAAATAAGAAACCTAGAAGCATATCAAGGAACATTTATGGGTTCTGCGCTTGGATATACATATGATATGGTTACTAGTTTACCTTATGGTAAAAATGAAGTTATTTTAATTTCTGATGGTCTTCCATATGGAGAACAAGCGACTTCTGCAAAGGTCATGGCTAAGAAAATGGCTGATGCTAACATCATGTTATCAACAATTCATACAATTAGTAATGAAGGTGGAGACTTATTAAAAGAATTAGCTTCCATTGGTAAAGGTTATTATTACTATATTAAAGATGTAGAACAAGTTAATGGGTTAGTATTAAATGGAGTTATGAATTCGTTAACTGAAACAATTCTTGAATCTAACGAATCAACAGTTGAAATTTTACTTAAAAAAGAATTATTAGTTTCAGGTATTGATGCTCTACCTAATGTCTTAGGTCTTTATAACAATAATAAAAAATCAAGTGCAAAAGTTGTTTTAGAAGCAACATATACAGATGTTACTAATACATCATATAAAATTCCATTATATACATATTGGAGTTATGGTAATGGTAAAGTATCTACGTTTGCCTCAACAATTTCTGGAAATTGGGTCAGCAAATGGGATAGTGATGCTCTTGCTACTAAAGCGTTATCTAATGTAGCAGAAGCTAATAAGCCGAGTGAAAGAATCGATTCAGCATTCATTATTGAAACACAAAGCGTTGGTACAAATACTATATTAAACGTTAATGCTCCAAGCTTAAACGTTAATTCAGTACTTAATGTAACTGTAACTAATCCTGATCAAACAATAGTTAATAAAGAACTTACATTTAATTCTGAAAATTATGTATGTGAACTTATTACTGATCAAGTAGGAAAATATGTTGTTGAACTTACTTATCAACTTGGACAAACAGTTTATACTAATACTTATACATTTACTATTTCATATTTACCTGAATATAATAGTTTCACAATTTATGAAGCTTCTAATTTATATTATATGGTAAGTAATAATGGTCAAGTATCTGAAAATGGTAAATTAGTATTAACTAATAATCATTCAAATGAACAAAAATATGTATATGATTTTACAAGTTTATTTATGATTATTTGTGTTATTTTAGTAGTTATTGATGTAATAGTTAGAAAACTTACATTAAACGATATTAAAGCATTATTTAGAAATAAAAATTATTATCAAGGAGGTAAAAAATAAATGAAAAAATTACTTTCTTTCTTAGTTATTTTAATTCTTATTTTTATTGCTACATCATGTGGGGAAATTATTGATGATCCAAATAAAGGTAATGGTGATCAACCTATTATTAATCCAGGTAATACGGATACCCCACCAAATAATGATCAAACAGATAATCCTGGAGATGTTGAAAAAGTAGAATTTAGTGTTTCTTTAATTTATAATAAAAAAGTATATATTCCATCTTCTAATGAAAAAATTCAAGTTGTTTGGGCAGATGATTATACTAGATATACTGAAACAATTGGTAGTGATGGTTTCGCAAAAACAAAATTAGATGGTGATTTCAACGTATATTTAAATAATGTTCCAGAAGGATATTCTTATAATCCAAATATTTATACAGCTGACAATGATAATCCAGTTGTAGAGATTGAATTAACAAAATTATCTAGAATTTCTAAAGGTAGTGGAACTGCGTTATATAAAGAATTTCAAATGTCTTCGACTGGTGTTTATCGTTGTGAAATTTCTAAATCTCAACAAAAAGTATATTACGAATTCAAACCAACAAAAGCTGGTTATTATGTACTTGAAACATTAGTTAATGTTTTTGAAGATAGTGTAAACCCTAAAGTAGATATTTATCAAGGAACTTTTGCTTATAAACCAACTACACCTAATCAATCAGGATTAGATACTGGTGGTTATAGTTTAAAAAATGGTTTTACAAAAAATGTTAAATGGGTAGTAAAACTTACAGAAGAACAAGTTCAAAATGTTTATACTTTTGCGATATATGCTGATTCAAAAACTGGTGTTTATCCTATTAATGTTGATTTTAAAATATCATATGAGGGTGAATACTATATAGATGATATTGTTTCAAAATTAATTAACGCAAAAGAAATTCATGCTTTGCGTGAATGTGCTAATTGTCATAAAGCATTTTCTAATGAATCCACTGATACTATTTGTAGTTTATGTGGTGGAAATGTTGTATCTTCATCTAAACCAAATTATGATGCGTCTAAATATGTATATATTAATTCAGACGGTGGTACTGGAAGTTATTATGGTGGATCATCAAATGGTTCTGGATTATTAATTGGGAATGGTTTTAAATATAATGAAGACACTGGTTTTTGGCATGTTTATGATAATCAAACTGGTGAATTTGGGCCAGTGTTATGTGCTAAAATTACAGCACCTTGTGCTTATTATGAAGAATCTTTAAATTTAATTGAGTCTCATGGTAATAAAAACCTAACTGTTTCAAATGGAACAGAAAACTATAAAGTATTTGTAGAACAAGAATATGCTGCAGTATGTAATAAAGATGGTGTATGTTTTGTTACTAACGAAATGATGGAGTTTCTTCAAAAATTTAGTATTTCTCAAAGATTATTCTTTGATGGAAATGGATTTGTTGAGTCAACAGGAGTATACGCAGCAGAAGCTGATCAATGGTTGTTTGCTTGCGGATATTATGTAGAAAAGTAAATAAAAACGTTTACATTGTAAAAAATAATGTGATTTTTTGAAAATTAAAATTTATTATGATATAATAAATTATAAAAACAAATTAATTATTTAATTAATTGTAATAATGAGGAGGAAAAAATATGAAAAAATTATTCTTATTTTTACTAGTAGGATTTTTTGCAGTAGTTGTTGCTGCATGTACAAATCTTCCAACTCTTCAAAGCATTGAACTTAGTGGTCAAGATGTAGAGTTCTATGTTGGTGAAGAATTTGATGCTAGTGATTTAAAAGTTATCGCTAAATTAAGCGATGAAACTACAGAAGATGTTACTGCTCAAGCAGTAGTTTCTCAAGAAGCTGATATGAACAAAGCTGGTAAATATACAGTTGTTGTTACTTATAAAGGTTTAACTGCAAGTTATGAAATTGAAGTTATTGCTGATGAACTAGTTTCAGTTGTTGTTGAAAATGCTAAAACTGAATACAAAATTGGTGAAGAAGTTTCATTTGAAGGTGCAGTTGTTAAAGAAACATATGTTTCTGGTAAAGTTCTTGAATCAGATGGTTCTGATTATGAAGTAACTTTAAAAGCTGAAAATGGTGAAGAATATACAGGTGCATTTGCTAAAATTGGTAAAAATACTGTTAAAGTTGCTAAAGGCGAAGCTTCATTTGAATTTGAAGTTAACGTAACTGCAAATCAATATGCTACAATCGCTGATGCTGTTGCTGCTGGTGTTAAAAATGCAAACAAAGTATCAAATGGTACTGCTGTAATTGATAATGAAGGTTATGTTCAATCTTATGCTTACGCATTCGGTACAGGATTCGTTAAAGTTGAAGGTTTAGACACTACTGATTATTATTCATTATTAGAAGATGGTTCTGTATTTGGTGTTATTGCGGGTATTGACTGGGAAGGTAATCCTTATATGGAAAAAGCTTATGAACCAGTTTATGGTAATGTATTAGGTGTTGACTTCCGTTCAACATTAAATTACATGTATGATATTTTTGGTGTTGAAGCATTAGTTGATACATTTGCTTTTGTTGGTCAATCTGAAGAAGCTGTTAACTATAAAGAAGAAGTTAATGCTGAAGAAGGCAAATATGAATTCTCATTCGAAATTGCTATTGATAATTTCTATTATTACTTTGTTGAAGTATCATTCAAATTAGATGCTGAATCTGAAGTATTTACTGAAGTTGAAGTTGTTATGAATGGTTACTATTTCATTTTAAATGAAGAAACTTTTGAATATGAACAACCTACAGAATTTGGTGAACCTGAATTCGCACGTGTTATAACTGCTAATCAAGTTATTGGTGCTCAAGTTGCTGAAAATCCTTATCCACTTGAAGAAATCTTAATTCAATCATTTGAATTAGAAGATGCAGAAGGTAATAAAGTTGAAAATGGTGCTGTTGTATCTGCTGGATTACAAGAAGAATTAGTATTAAATGTTGTTAATCTTTACCCTTCTACAGCAAGTGCTGCTATTGATGCAATTAGTGTTATTATTTTAGATGAAGAAGGATTCGAAACTTATAGTGCATTCGGTAGCTACTATGATGGTGTTGTATCTGTTACTTCTTATAAAGTTGGTAAATTCCAAATTGTTATTTCATCTGCAAATGTTTCTTATACAGTTAACTTTGAAGTTAAATTCAGTGAATTAGAATCATTCGTTGCTGGTGTTTTCGATTCAAATATGTGGGAATTAGTTGAAGCTAATACAGCTACAGTATTTGCTGGACAAGTTCTTCAATTTGGTGCTATCGTTAATGAAGGTGCTGATGCTTCTTGTGAAGTAGTTTGTGAAGGTGCTGAAATTTTCGAAGGCGAATACTATGAATTCAAAGCTCCTACTGCTGGTACATATAAAATTACATTAACTTCAAAAGTAAATCCAGAATTTAGTGCTACAATTACAGTTGAAGTTACTGAAGCTCCAAGCTTAGCTGAAATCTTAAATGGTAAATATGAATTTACAAGTATGATGTTAGGTACAGCTATTTATACATTTGTTCCTGAATCTGAAGATGCATTAAAAGGTGAATTAACTATTACTTATGAAGGTGCATACGTTGGTTCTGGTGAAGGTTACTTCTCTTATGAATATGTAGATGGTTGGTTACAAGTTAATGCTTTAAATGCTGGTAGTTATAACTGTCCATTTGGTGTTGAAATAGGTGAATCTTATAACTTATTATGTACTTACAACTATTGGTCACAAGGTGAATTAGTAAGAGTTGAAGAAGCTAGTGAAGGTGCTTTAAGTGGTAACTTTACTACTACTTATACTCATCCTATGAATGGTATGCAATTACAAATGGTATTAACATTCAATGCTAATGGTACAGGTGCTTACTCATTCTTAAATGGTATGTATGAAGGTACATTTGCTTATGCAAACGTTGAAGGTGTTATCACATTCTCTGAAGTAGTTGCTTCATTTGGTACTGATGTAGAACTTTCTGCTACAATCGAAGGTAGTGTTATTTCTTGTACTTCTAACTTTGTAATGGATGGTATGGTTCTTGAATTAGATTACCTTGGTTCTGTTGAAGAAGAAAAAGAAGTTACTGGTTATCCAGTAGTTGGTGAAAACTATTGTGCATTTAGCCAATGGGGTGAAACTGCTTACTTTATCGTTGAAGAAGATGGTACTTACACAATTACTGTTGAAGGTGCTGGTGCAGTTATTTTACCAGATTATAGTTTTGAATTATTATCAGAAGTTACAGTTGAATTAACAGCTGGTGCTTATGTTGAAATTGGTTGTGTTTCAACATCTGGTACTGATGAAGTATTAAAAGTAACTATTACTAAAAACTAATAAATAGTTAATTTATAAAGGAAACGGTAAACCGTTTCCTTTTATAATAATAGAAAGGAGTTAAAATGAAAAAATTAAAAAATCCTAAGGTATTAATAACACTTGCTATGATTTCGTTTGGTACTATAGGAATATTTGTGAAAAATATTCCATTATCATCAGGTGAAATTGCTTTATACCGTGCTTTACTTGCTATAGTCTTATTAGGTAGTGTGTTATTAATTACCAAACAAAAAATTAATTTTAAATCTATTAAAAAAGATTTAATTTTCTTATTAATTTCTGGAATGGCAATGGGAATCAATTGGATTTTACTTTTTGAAGCATATAAATATACAAGTGTTTCGGTTGCTACATTAAGTTATTATTTTGCTCCTATTCTTGTTACAATTATATCACCTATATTATTTAAAGAAAAGTTAACAATTAAACAGATAATATGTTTTGTTGCATCAACAATTGGTATTGTTTTACTAACTGGAATTAGCGATTTTAATTCTAATCCATCTAACATTATTGGAATTATATTAGGATTAAGTGCTGCAGTATTTTATGCATCTGTAGTACTTTTAAATAAGTATATTAAAGGCGTTAGTGGAATGAATAGAACTTTTTTACAATTTGTTGCTTCAATTATTGTATTAATTCCATATGTTTGTTTTAGTGGATCAAGTATTTTAAATATTAATCAAACAGGACTGATCTGTTTATTAGTAGTTGGTTTATTTCATACTGGATTATGTTACTTTATGTATTTTACTTCATTGAAAGAATTAAAAGGACAAGAAGCAGCAATATTAAGTTATACTGATCCTTTAGTTGCTGTAGTCATATCAATTGTATTTCTAAAAGAACAAATTACATTTATTCAAGTTATTGGTGGTATATTAATTTTAGGTTTTAGTATATTAAATGAAATATCGTTTTCTAAGAAAAATGATTAAAGAGATGTTATC
>JAZOLP010000053.1:0-5729 GCA_045653225.1 Bacilli bacterium | reverse complement strand
CCAAACTTCCAAATAAATTGTGAAATTTAATTACACAAAAAGAGTATTCTATTACCATTAAAGTGTAATATATTACACTTTTAGTGTATTCTATTACACTTTCAAAACTTGCAATTCGTTGTAAATCAACTTGATAGAAGGATTTACATATATTATATTATAATAACTAAAATTTAACACGTAATTATGTACTCAATCCTTAACCAAAATCACGCAATAATTGCTAGATTTTAAATCAATCCAAGAAACAAAAACTTTCGCAACATTACACGGTTGGCGAAATATAACATACAAAAAACAATAAACCCTAAAAAGTATGATAGTAACTGTAGTAAATGGAATCGTGATGGAATGTGAAACACTCTATCAAGCACATCTCGAATTCGAAGTCAAAAAAATTAAAAAACCTTTTGTGCCAAAAGGGAAAAAGAAAAAGTATTAGTTGTTTTTGTGAGTGAGGGAATGGATTGATAATGAGGGGATTATCCCTCTACCCAATCCATCCCACCTTTTTTAAACCTCTAATTTTCAAAAAATTACGCACTTTGATCTTCAAATTCCAAATAACTATCAATTACTTATCATACTAATACAAAAGATACACACTTTACTTTTCATATTTTTTGGGTTAAAAAGGCTGTTTTAAACAGCCAAATATTATCAGTTTTACTGATAAATTTGTTATCTAACGATAACGTACCTGATAATCCTAGATCTGCCAATCTGGTGAAAAACAGGAAATACTGTGGCAGCGGTATGTGCTAATTGGCACGGAGGTAATACCTCTGATATTATTTTTGTAGTCAAAAGATGTGATTAATCATAGTGCACATCTCTTTAGTGTTATGGCACTATAAAGTTACTATGGGATAGGCTAGAGAAGAATTGGTAAACTACTCGGAAGTATAATAGGTTCGAATCCTATCGGTCTACTAAACAAATTAAAAAAATTATGAGCAAACTTAATCCGCAATTAAAATCATCTAAATTTGATGATGAAAGATTAGCTGGTGGACAAGGTGCACGTGCAGCTAAACAAGACAATACAGCATTATTGAGAAGAGCTGTATTAGCTAACCTACTATGGGAAGATGTTGCATATATGGATGGTAAAAGTGTTGCAAATGAAATACAACGCTTAATTCCATTATGTAAACCATCAGATGTATTTGAGATTGCTGTACAGGCAAGATTGATACAAAAACTACGACACACTCCACTATTTATAGCAGTAGAGATGTGTAAATACACTGAGCATAAGAAATATGTTTCTGAACTATTGCCGTTAATCATTACTAGAGCTGATATGCTCACTGATTTTCTAGCGTTATACTGGAAAGATGGTAAGTGTCCATTAGCTAACCAAACAAAGAAAGGATTAGCAGAAGCATTTCATAATTTTAGTGAATATCAATTTGCTAAATATGATAGAGATGGTGCTATTAAGTTAAGAGATGTGATGTTTCTATGTCGTCCAAAGCCTAAGGATGAGAAAGAGCGAGAATTGTTTCAAAAGATTGCTAATCGTACATTAGCAACACCTGAAACATGGGAAGTTCTTCTTTCTACAGGCCATGATAAAAAAGAAACATGGACAGATCTTATTTTAAAGCATAAGATTGGTGGGTTAGCAATGTTGCGAAATATTGTTAACATGAGAAAGGCTTTTGTTGACAAAAAGGTCATTGAGCATGGTCTTTCTACACTAAAAAGTTCAATGCTTTTGCCACTAGATTTCTTCAAATCATACCAGCTAAATCAAGAATTTGCTTCACAGATTGAAGATGCTATGATAAATAGTTATGCACAACTTCCAAAGTTGCCTGGTAAAACACTATTTATCGTAGATGTATCTGGTTCTATGGGTTCACAAATGAGTTTTAAATCTACATTTAAACGTATTGATGCTGCATGTGCTATGGCAATGTTAGCAATTAATCAATGTGAGGACTATGAACTTGTTTGTACAGCAGGAAATGATGGTACACGAATTGGTAAGCATACTTGCATTCCATATCCAATAAAAGGTTTTGGTATTTTTAATCAAATTAAAAATTCACAACGTAAAGTTGGTTGTGGAGGTATTTTCACTAGACAGTGCCTTGAATGGTGTGCAGATCAATTCAAAGATAAAACATTTGATCGTATAATCATTTTCTCAGATTCACAGGATTGTGATCATCCAGATAAGCGTATTCCAAAACCTTTTGGTAAATACAATTATATTTGCGATGTTTCAGCAAATTTAAAAGGTATTAACTATAAAGGTCGTTGGACCGCCGAGATTAGTGGATTTTCAGAACATTTCTTAACTTTCATCGCTGCGTATGAAGGTATAGAAAATGTATTTGATGAACAATAAAATAATACTATGTAGTGTATGTTAGACTTACTTCAAAACATGATTTTAAAATAAGTAAGTAGTATTTTATCAAAACAATTTCCATTTTCAAGTCTAACAATTGTTCTCATAGTATTTTTAAAATGTTAGTGGGATAGCTCAGTTGGCTAGAGCAGCGTTATTTTCTCTATTAAATGTTCTATAGTAATATTAGTGATCGATAGAGATACTTCGGATTGTTAACCCGCGTGTCGGTGGTTCGAATCCATCTCCCACTACAAAGAAAGTAAATTACCAATAACTATATTCATTCGGCTTGCAAACTAATTAAATATATAGTAATTGGTATTGCCAGATTTACTTTCTTTTGGTTCTTTAGCTCAGTCGGTTAGAGCACATGACTGTTAATCATGGGGTCCTAGGTTCAAGTCCTGGAAGAACCGCAATACGATATAGTGATTTTTAGACTTACTTCAAAATTTGCAAAATTTAATAGTCTAATAACTGTTCTTATCGTATTTTCATGGAGAACTTCGTCTAATTGGTTAGGACGCGTAAAATTACTTTATTACCTGTTCTGTATTTTACTAGTGATAAATAAAGTTACTTCGCTTTGGGTAGCCGTAATGTTGGTTCGAATCCAGCAGTTCTCCCTAATTATTTATAATTTTGATATTTAAAATAAATTTTATAAATTTGTATAAATTTCAAAAAATATTAAATATGAGTAAAAATAATATTATTTCTAAGGAAGAAGCAGAAAAGATCGTTAAAAATGTTTATAATATTGCAGATTTTTGTAGAGCTGTTGGTTGACAACCAAGAGGCGCAAATTATAAAATTTTTCACAAATATGTAAAAGAATATAATTTAGATATTTCACATTTTACATTTGGTAAATCAAATTTAGGAAATAAATTAAAAAATGGTTTATCAAAAGAAGATTTTTTTAAAAAAGACAAATTAATAAAATCGGTAGACATTAGAAAAAAATTATTTTCTGAAGGATTAAAAGAAAATAAATGTGAAATCTGTGGAATATCTAATTGATTAGATAAACCAATTAGATTACAAATTCACCATAAAGATGGTGATCATTTTAATAATGAATTAGATAATATTCAATTGTTGTGTCCTAATTGCCACAGTCAAACAGACACCTATGCGGGAAAAAAGAATATAAAAGGCACATCTACATTAAAACACGAAAGAATAAGAAAACATTTATGTAAAGAATGTGGTAAGGCATTACATAAACCTCCAAAAACAGGATTATGTATTGATTGTTATAGGAAACGACAAAAGAATAAATAATTCGCATGGGTCCAAAGCTTTAAAGTGAAGCTCCACTCTTTTAAAGTGGAGAAGATAGGGCAGTACCATCTGGGCCTACTAAAAATTTTATTATTATGAAAAATATTATTTTACGTGCAATTTTAGTACTATTTGTATTAAGTAGTTGTATTGCTGTTTCTGTAATAAGTACATGCAAAAGATTAAACAAATCTAAATTAACAGATAATATTGAGTTACCATGTCATGGACCATATGAATATATGACTAAAGATGGTGACTCGAAAATAATAGCGGTTGACTATATTTTAAAAAATGGAAATTACAAAGAATTAGATCTTATATTACATAATAATATTAGAAATTGTATAATTAATTTTAATTCTAAAGAATTATCAATTTTAGGTAATGGCACTGATTCATTATTACATATTGTACGTAATACACTTTCTAAATTTGATACAGTTATTACGTACCAAATAACAATTTCAAACCGATGAAACGTTCAATAAAAACATTAGCTAAAATAATAGCTATATTTCTAATTTTATTTGCTATTGCAAATAAATTATTCTTTTTATTTGGTACTGCTTTTATAATATTAATATTTTTAATATTTGTTAATTAATCCAATACTAAATAAGCCATATTCTTTACGCACGCCGCTAAAGTAGGGGTTACGCACATTAATCCTAGCAACAGAAAATAAAAAATCGGGAATATTTGCGGATATACTTAATCATAGTTGGTGTTATCCGAGCTATGTGACGCTATGAGAGGGTATATCTTTTTAAGGGCTCATAACGCCTCTGTCTCATAAACAGTTGAAAGCGTAGTTGGTTCCAGGTGGGTTCAAGTCCCTCTGAGCCCACAATAAATACTGGTCGATAACAATATAGATAGACTGCAATCGTTCTATAAACTCTGCATAAGGGGCCGACAGCGAGAGAAGGCACGCCAGTATTTATTTTTAAAATTAACATCATGTGGAAATTAATTTTAGTAATAACAGCAATTATATTATATTTTATATATAATATTGCAGTTTTAATTTTATTTAAAACACCATTTTCATTAAGTGAAACATACTATTTATTTAGTAATTATAATCATAAATTAAAAATTTTATTTCCATCAATTATGATTGGAATTGCTAGTTTATTACTACCAGCATGGTTAGAATTGTCTGAAGGAAACAATTTTCAATTTACAGCATTTTTAGCATGTTCTGGATTAATATTTACTGGAATGGTTCCAACATTTAAAAAAGGAAATTTCGAAAATATAATTCATACGGGTAGTGCATATTTTGCAGTTGTAACATCATTTACATGGATATTTGCATTAACCAATTTATGGTATGTTATTTTGATTTATGGTTTTGTAATTGGAATAATTGGATGGTTGTGTAAACTTTGGAAAACTAGTTATATATATTTACTAGAAAATATAGCAATTTTAGCAACGTTAAATAGCATAATTATATTTAATTTGAAATGATAATATCTAAAATAAAATATCAAAATTTAATTAAACAATGCCAAAACAACATAAATTACGTGAAAATGAATTTGGTGTGGTTTTTTGTATTAGATGTGGTTTACTTTCAACATCAATAGGTAATGTTCCTAAATTAGAAAAACATGAGATTTTAAAAATTGAATAATGAAAAAAATATTTTGTATAATATGTTTGTTATTTGTTATTCATAATATAACAGCAAGAACTCCAATAAAAACAAATATATTGGGAATACAATTAGGAGAAGAAGTTATAATTGAATATAATCATTTAGATTATTATTTAGATGGTCGTTGTTTTCAATTATTTGATACTGTAGACGAGGATGGAATAAAAGCACATTGGTTTATTCCAGAGCAAGATATTTTTTATTATATGGGATTACCATGGAATGGATTAACCATTAGAACAATTAATCATAAATGTATTTCTATTACATTTTGGTTTTTTTGTAATAACGCAGAAAAATATTATGGATCAATATATAGAACTATTTATAGTAAATATGGATTTTTAATAAAATCAAACATGGATAGTGCAATATATCATGATCATGAAAATTTTATTTTTATAA
>JAZOLP010000052.1:0-4204 GCA_045653225.1 Bacilli bacterium | reverse complement strand
TTTATTTTATTATTTTTTTTTATTTTAATTTATTTTTTATTTATTATTTAATTTTATTTATTATTTAATTTTATTTATTATTTTATCTTATTTATTTATTTTATATATTTATTATTGACTTTATTTATTATTTACTTAATTTCTTTTTTTAAAAAGTATTAGTACTTATGAACGAGTAATTCTTTTATATGAAAACTACTCCTTCAAATGCGGCCGTTTTTATTATTACCTTATATGATCATAAATTATATAATTAGAAATTTTACTTTACGAATTTTTAAAAAATGTTATTCTTACTAACATAATAAAAGAAAAAAATAAATTTATGCGACTTTAAACAGCCATATAAACTATACGACAACCACCGAAACGCAAACAACCAAACCCTTAAGCATCAATTTCTTTTTTGAATTTTATTCGCACAAAAAAAAGTTACATTTTTTACAAATTAGTCAATTAAAATTTATACTTATGCTAATTTATGATCATATTATCGTAGGTAGAAAATGATGCATATAACCAATTTTGCCGCATTTGAAGGAGTAGTTTTCAGATTTTAAGATGCAATGAGTAAATTACGTATTGCATTTTTATTTTTTCTATGTTATTTTATTTATGTAATGTATTTATTGTTACAGGTTGTTAGTTCGCATAAGATACATTATGTAAAGTAATTATAGGAGGAAATAACATGAAATTACTTAAAAAAGAAATTACCTACATTAATGAGGTAGGAGAAACAAAAAAAGGGTATAATTTATATCTTGTTGTTAATGGTGTTTATGTCAATGTTAAGCCAGCGTTTAAAACTGATTATAAACTATTATGTTCATTAGCTGATAATTATGAAAATAATAACTAAAAAACAGGCTAAGATTATAGCTATATCGACTCGTAACAGCTTAACTAACGTTTTAAAAGCTCATGGTATTAAACCTAAGTTACAAGTTTTACAATCTTTTGAGAATAAATTATTTTGTTCTCTTGGTGGCAAGTTATGAATTTACAATGCCAGCGCAAAAAATTTGATATAGTAATTGGTGCCGATCGTGTTTCTGATTTTTATACTAAAATTAAAGATTTAGTTCAATATGGTTTTTCTTATTATGCAATATTACATGATCGTGATGTTAATGCTGACGGTATACCGGTTAATATTCATTATCACTTAATTATTACTAATGATAAAAAAGTACGTGGTAGCCAAGTTTTAAAAATACTTGTTAATATTCTTGGTTGCTCTGTTGAAAATATTCAGATTCAACAATGTATTAATTTTATTGCTAGTTTAAAATATTTGATTCACATGAATGATTCAGATAAGTTCCAGTATGATGCTGATCTTATTCATTCTAATTCTGCAAAAAGTTATATACATAATATTTTAGAAACACAGTCTTATGATTATGAGCTTACTACTGAATCGTTATTCGAGGTCATTGAAAAGTGTGGTGGCGATATAGTTTATATTATTAAGACTATTGGTATTAGTTCGTATGCTTACTATCGTAATACTATTAATGATATTTTAAAGGTTATTCGATATGATAAATAAAAAAGCTTGTTTTACTTCGAATAGTGATGAGTGGGCTACACCTATTCAATTATTTAATGATCTTAATAATATATATCATTTTACACTTGATCCTTGTGCATCTCTATTAAATCATAAGTGTGATAATTATTTTACTATTGATGATAATGGAATTTTAAAAGATTGGTCTAATAATGTTGTTTTTTGTAATCCACCTTATTCTAGTTTAAAATTATGGTGTCGGAAATGTGCTCATGAGTATTTAAAAAATAATATTACTATTGTTTTGTTGATTCCTTCACGTACAGATACATCTTATTTCCATGATTATGTATTACCATTCGCCGAGATTTATTTTATACGTGGTAGATTACATTTTAATGAATCTAAAAACTCCGCACCTTTTCCAAGTTTAATCGCTGTTTATCGTAAAAAATAGCTGTGGGCCCACGTCTTGTCATGGGCCCTTTCACAATTCGCACATTTGGCACAAAAAAATTTAAAATGAGGTGGCTGTTCATCTCATTTTTATTGTATTATTTACTTAGGAGGGAATTATATGGATATTTTAAGCGCTATTTTAGATGTCTTTACTGATATCGGTACATGGATTGTTTCAGCTGTTCAGTTAGTTATACCTATTTTCTGGGCAGAAGGTGCACTCACTATTTTAGGTGTACTTGCTGTTGCGTCACTTGCTTTCTCAGTAATGTTCTTAGTAATTGGCATTATTCAAAAATTCTTACATTTTAGAGGTTAATGCTGTGAGGTTTGGCTAGTACCTCTTGTCTAAACTAGCTTTTTTATTTAGGAGGTTTTATGTATTTTGAGATTTATGATATTTTAAATCATTATATTTTTAATGATATGGCGGCGGAGGTTGCTCATATGGATTTGGTTGTTACTTTCTTTTCAACCGCTGCATGTGTTTTTTGTGCTGTATTACCTTTTGTTATTGTTTGGCGTGTAGTCAAAGTTTTATGTGGTCGTTAATATGTTTATTAGTTCTATTATTAAATTATTTAAACAAGGTAATGTTTGTGTTACTGGTTTACGTGGCACCGGTAAAGATATTTTATTTGGTAATGTTATAGCAAGACGTAAAAACAATTATATTTCTAATATGAATTATACTAATGATGATCGTTTTCAAACTTTATTATTTTCTAATTTAGATATGGGTAAAAATTCATATAAAAATTTTATTGGTCATAATCTCAATAAATATGTGTTTCCATATATACTCGGCTCTGATATTTATTTATCTGATGCTGGCATTTATATGCCTTCACAATACTGTAATGAGTTAAATAAAGACTATAAATATTTACCTATTTATTTTGCTCTTAGTAGACAAGTTAGCCACAATAACTTTCATGTTAATTGCCAATATCTCGGGCGCGTTTGGGACAAAATTCGTGAGCAATCAGACATTTATATTTACTGTAATAGTTGTAAAGTTATTTTAGGTTTTGTTTTTCAAGTTATAACTATATATGATAAATATGAATCTTGTTTAAATCGTGTTAAGCCATGTAAAATCTCTGTTCCTTTGTTTGCTGATCAAAATGCGAAACTACTTGCTGAACAGTATCTCGATAATTTTTATAACATTCATGGGTCTGTTAAGCGTCGTTTATTAATTTATCGTAACAAATCAAAACATGATACATATTTATTTGAGAAACTTTTAAAAGGGGGTGTTTCTTGTGCTTAATGGTTTTTTATTTTGTTGTCTTGCTATTGGTAGCGGCTATATGACCGGCCATAATTATAATATTAATTTAACTGTAAATAATATAACAATTGATGAAGATTCTATTTTACATTATGATTATTCAGTTGATTATTACGACTTTGATTTAGGTATTACTAATCTTAGTTTTTATACAAGCGATTTTATTCAAAATGTTAGTTTATTAACTCATGAGCTTGAGTTTGAGGTTGTAGTTAATAGTGTCTCTTTATCTTTGGACTCATCAAATTATATAGCTTATTTAGATTTAGATTTAGATTTTTATTTTATTGCTTATAGATTGGATTATGAGTCTGATTCATTTCATAAAAATATTACTACTGTATTGAGTGTACCTTATAGAGCTGGCTCAACTGTTGAAATGGTTTACACTCGTTATATTTGTCATAGGGCTGGCTCAGCGTATTTTTATGATTATGAGTTAATTTACTGGGAGGGCTATCATAATGGCTCTGATGATGCTGTTGCTTTGTATAATGCTGATTGGTTGGGCTGGATTGGTAAGACTTTATCATCTATTATGGACATTGAGCTATTTATGGGCTTTACGCTCGGAGGTATTTTTGGTACTTGTGTTATTGTAGCTATTGCTATATGGTTTTTAAAAATGTTTACAGGTGGTTAGTATATGATTTTTACTGAGTTGTTACAATTTACTTTTACTATTTTTAATGGGCTTTACAATGCTGTACAGCCTATTATTAATTTTATGAATTTTGAAATACCATTTTTAAATGATATTACTGTTGGATCTGTTTTATTTGGTGGCGGTTTTGTTGTTTATGCTACTTGGACCATTGTTAATTGGGTTATACCATTATAGTGTTTAAGGGGGGTTTTTGGCTGTTTCCACCTATTTATAGGGGGTGCAGCCTTTTTATTAGGCGTATATTATGATTGATTTTATTTTTGAC
>JAZOLP010000051.1:0-13604 GCA_045653225.1 Bacilli bacterium | reverse complement strand
GTGTGCATTAAGTGACATAATGTAACAATTCGTAAATACGATAACGTAAATACGGACTGTGTACAATCTGTGAATTGTTTGTGAATTAAATCGTATTTTCAAAATTATATAGATTTTGTAATACAGAACGTTTATAATCTTATCTTGAAAGGTAGGTGATGTGTTATGAAGTACAAAAAGGATAAGAATTTTATTATCCAGGTACGAGTGACAGAAGCTGATTTGCTATTAATTGATGAAATGGCAGCAAAAGAAAAGCGAACTAGATCTGAAATGTTAAGGTCATTCATCAATAGGGGGGTAAGTGATGGCAAAGAAGCAAAAGTCGCAATATAGGCTAGAGCTCGAAAAAGAAGTAAAGCCTATGCTTGCAAAAGCAAATATGATGCTTTTGAACCTAGAAACCTTAAGTAAGCAAGAAGGATTTGAGGGTGTTGACGATTTTGCTTATAGAGTGGCACTTAAAAACATAAGAAACATTAGAGGAGAAGAATATAAAAGGTTTAATCTACCTAAAAATATCCATCAGTTAGAAAAAACCAAAAGGGCACTTGAAACGTTTTTAGGTTCAACAACATCAACCAAAAAAGGCATTGTTTCAGTCTATGAACAAAATGCCAAAACTTTAAATGAAAAATTTGGATCCAATTTTTCTTGGCAGCAAATGGGTGCATTTTTAAAAGCTGCAGGATTTGAGGATCTAAAGAAAGAATTTGATTCAGAAACTGCAATTATAATGCTAAAAGAAATGGTAAATACAGCCAGTTTAACAAAAGAAGCTTTTGTTGAAAAGCTTCAAAATCATCAGATTAAGGAGTTGGATGAAGTCGATTCAGATACACTTGCAGAATGGACAGATGCAAATGTTGAATGGGATGACATGTTTCCAGTTGAATAATGAAAGATAGTTTATTACTTCAAGAAATTAATAGAGCCAACTACCTGAAAGATAATTGGCACTATAAAAGGTATTTTTTTAAAGATTTCAACTATAAGATACTACAAAACGCTATTGTTCGCAAATTTAATCATTATGGTAAAGAAACATATAATGACATTACCATGATGATAGATACAGAAACATCTAAAAAACGAAAAGATTATTATAAAGATGTAGAACATAAAGATAGAAATGGCAAGAAGTGGATAGAAAAGGTTTACGTACCAGCTGATAATCATGTGGTGGTATGGACATTATCAATAAGGCTATTTGACCTTGATATAGCCACATTATACGGACGTAAACCATCTGAGCTTATAGAATGTATCAATTTAATATTAGAAGTCTTAAATGGCAAATATACACTTTTTTATGTGCATAATTTAAGTTTTGATTATACCTATTTAAGAAAATTTTTATTCAAAGCTTTTGGTTTTCCAGTAGAGCAGCTGAATATTAAAAGTCACTATCCTATTCAAATCAAGTTTGAAAATGGCTTGATTTTAAAGGATTCACTTATTTTAGCACAAAGAACACTTGAAAAATGGGCTGAAGACATGGGTGCTAAAGCTTTAAAACAAACTGGAAAGTGGGATTATGACAAAATAAGAAACCAGGATGATGATTTATCAGAAGATGAATTAACTTATGCAGAATATGATACCTTATCAGGCACGCAATGTATTGATATAACAAAAAAGCAGCTAAAAAAGCAGCTTGGAAATATGCCCTATACTGCTACTGGTATCTTAAGGGATGAGCTTAAAAAGTTAGCAGCAGAAAATAAAGCTAAACTACTTTTTAACAAAATTGTGCCTGATTTTAACGATTATATGTTTATGGTGTCCTTTTTTCATGGTGGTTATGTACATGGAAATAAGGAGTACTTAGAATCAAATTTACTTAAAGATGTCCAGGGCTATGATTTTGCATCCAGCTACATATTTTGTTTACTGTGCTGTAAATATCCAATGACTAAATTTAGATCACTTGAAAAGAAAATTGATTTTGACTACATCATAAGAAATAGTGAAGATCATGCTTTTATGTTTACAGCACGTTTTCATGATATAAAGCTAAAGGATGAAAACTTTCCTATGCCAGTTTTACAGTTTTCAAAGTGTAAAACTATAAATGATGTAACTGATAATGGAAGAATCCTTGCAGCACAGTTTCTAGAATTAAATACAAACGAAATAGATCTTAAATTAATCAGAAAATATTATACATGGGATGAAGAACATTCAATTGTATTTAATGTAAAAACTGCAAAGAAGGATTATCTTCCTAAATGGTTTAGAGAACATTTATATAAGCTATTCATAGATAAAACTAAGCTTAAATTTGTAGATTATGTGCTTTACATGATACAAAAAGGAAAATTGAATGCTGGTTATGGTTTATCAGTACAAAGAATGGATAAGTTAATGTTCTTAGAGCTATTTGAAGATGTTATTGATACTGATAAAAATGGAAACGAAATAGAATATCATGAAGGTATGTATAAGCTTGATAAATCAATTCCACCTGAAGAAGTATATCTTAAGAACATTAAAAAAAGGTCTGTTTTCCTTCCTTACCAGTGGGGATGCTGGACTACAAGTTTAGCGCTTGAGCACCTTTTTGAACTTGGCAGCTGCTGCAGGCTATGGCTTTATTCAGATACAGATTCTGTCTATGGTATAGGCTGGAATAAGGCACTTATAGCAAAGCTTAATAGAAAATATAGGCGAATGTCTGAAAAGGCTGGATTTGGGGCAATATGCCAGCTAGATGAGGACTATAACTATATGCGTAAGTATTGGCTTGGAATTGCAGAAACATCTATAAAAGATAAATATAGTGAATTTAAGTATACGGGTGCTAAAAGATATTGTGGTAGATGTAAAGCTGATGGCAAACTTCATCTAACAGTTGCAGGTGTTCCTAAATCTGCAGTTAAGTGTTTAGATGATGATTTAAAAAACTTTAAGAAAGATTTTGTATTTGATGGTACAAAAACTGGAAAGAAAACACATAACTATCTTTTCGTTGATGATATTTATATAGATGAAAATGGAAATGAAACTGCTGATTCTGTGGATCTATCTCCATGTGATTATAAATTGGATGTAGTTGAATACCATAGTTTAGAAGAATATGAAAAGAGAGTTGATTATGTAACAATACCATTTTATACAAATGAAGGGTGGGTTTCAGTTGGTTATTAAGATTGATTATGATAGTTATTATTTTGATGTAGCACCATTTATTGAAGCTGCTAAAGCTTTAGGGTGTTGGGTGCTTGTAATAGTTGGTGCTAGAGATCGTGGCAAAACATATTCAACACTTAAATACACCTATGAAAATAATGAGCAAATCATATTTTTAAAACGCCAGGTAGGTGATATTTCACTTTTATGTCTAAATGCCAAAAATGTTGAAAGAAAAAGAATTAAAGCTGCAAGGACAAAAGATGATGAAGATGTAGATCTAGAAGAATTTGATGAAGATGATGACTTTTCACCTTATGCTGATTTAAATGAAGATTTAGGCATAAATGTGCAGCCTAAAATGCTAGATAAAGAACAAGGTATTGCAACCTTCTATGATCGTGATATTGATACCTGGAAGGCTAAAAAGAAGGTTGGAATCGCACTTGCTGTAAAATCTATTGCTAAATATAAAGGTTTTGGTGGTTTAAGAAAATGTAAGTATCTTGTATTTGATGAGTTTATACCAGCACCATGGGAAAGAGGTATTTCAAAACTAGAAGGTGAATCTGTAGTAGATTTATATTCAACCATTTCAAGAGATAGGGAACAAAGAGGTCAAGAAGCTCTACTTATGATTTGTCTAGCCAATGCTAATGATCTATCAAATCAAATGTTTAATACCCTAGAAATAACTGATGATGTTGTTGATATGATTAACCATGGTGAAGATATAAGAGTCATAGGAAGAAAACTTGTAGTCTTAGTTGATGATTCAAAGCTTCAGGTTGCAAAAGATGAAAAGAAAACTTTAATTTACCAGGATATGAAAGATACCATGTGGGGTAGGGTTTCATTTAATAATGAATTTGCAAGAAATGATATAAGCTGTATAGGTTTTACCAGCATTAAGAAAATGAGCTGCAGATGCTCAGTAACCTATAAAAATGAAACCTGGTATATATACCAAAAGGATGAAAAGTTTTATGTATGTGCATCTAGATCTAATAAGATACCAGTAGAATATGATTTAAATTTTGAATCTACCAGGAAACCATTTTATCTTAAGGAAGTTGTAGCCCTTGTTAATGCTTATCACAAGGGCAATATCCTATTTGCTAAATTTAGAATGTATGATGTCATAATTCATTTTAAAAAATTTTTTGAAATATAGTTGACGTGTGATAACATATGTGATAACATATAAGAGAATTAAATAATACTTATATGAGAGGTGGTAAACAATGAAAATTAGTGAACACATTTACCAAATTATGGAAACAAAAAATGTAAGTCAAATGGAACTGGCAAATGCCATAGGTACATCACAAAGTGTTGTATCAGACTGGAAAACAAAGAAAACAAATCCAGCTGCAAATAAAATAATTTCTATTTGTGATTGCCTTGATGTATCAGCTGATGAACTACTTAGGGGGTTTGATTAAATGGATAAGAACAGATTAAATTATATTATTGAAAAATTTAATGAAGAATATAAAAAACATGAAACTAATATTAAAGATGCAAAAAATGTATCTGAAATGCTTCATCTATATGCTTGTTATTGTGGACATTTAGAAGCTTTACTTATGGCAATTGAAATTGAAAATAGGTGATTATATGAAAGAGAAACTTGAAATTGATAAAAATGGTTATGTTAGAAAAATATATCAAAATAAAGGTGATAATATGAAAAAGATGGATATAAAAGATAATGTTGATGAAATGGTTTTTAAAATATGTGAATATATAAAAACTTGTGATTTATCAGATAAAGAAGATTCTGAGCTAAAAATAGAATCTGCTATGACTCTTTTCGTTAGTGCAATAAATTTTACTGATAATCCAATTAAAAACATAGATTATATAATAGCACAACAATCAGAATATTTAGCTGCAATGACAGTTGCAACAACTAATACAATAAAATCCTATATACATGGTGATATAGATGAGGAAAGATTATTATGATTTTACTACAATTAATGAAAATTCTTCCAGCAGCTTCAGCTTTTAAAATTTATGATGATAATAAGCCAGTCCTGGAAGGTACACTTTCAACTTTTGATAAGTCATTAATGTTTAAATCAATTAATGATGATCTTAAATATCAAAAGGTTTATTCTACATTTCATGTAGAGCTAGTGGATAAAGTAGATGATATATGGATTATAAATGTGAGGTAAAAAATGATTAAATGTGAATATGGAACCTTTGAATGTAAAGGAAAAAAGTTTGATATACAAGCTGAATTTGAAGTAATATTTATGAATTATTTTGAAGTTTTATTAAAACATGAAACATTAGAAGATGCTTTATCATTATATACTAACATACTAAAAAGATTTAATTTAGCAATTGAAAAATATAAAAACAAAATGAAAAATCATTTCATGATATATATACAGATATTGTTATTGATGAAAATGCTGAAGTTAGAAAATTATTTGATGATCTAATTGATTATTTTGAAAAGAAAAAAAGGGAAAGAAATGATTGAACAATATGAAGCTAAAGAGCTTAGTCTTATTAGAAAAATATGTTTAATTCAATTTAAAATGCGAAAAGCTGGCTTTAAAGATATTTGTATAAAAGATACTTTATTTTTGAATACCAGGTATGAAAAATTTAAGTTTAGATATGGAGAAAAATTTGCAAGCTATGAAATTTCTGCAGACTCACTTCTTAGATTTTCTGCAGATGATATTGTAAATTTTTTTCTTAAAGAATTTGAATGGGGGTAGTATGAAAAAAGCAGATGTATTAACTATAGTATTTGCTTTTGCATCAATTTGGCTTATCTTACTTAAAATACTATATGATCAAATGTTAGGATGGTGAATAAATGAAAAAAGATTATCACAAGGGTGTAAAGCTGCAGCTTTACATTCCTGAAGAATTATCGCAAGAACTTGATAAATGTATTCAAGCTCATAACAAAATACATCAAGGTAATGAATTATCAAAATCTGATTTAGTCAGGTTTGCGATAAAAAGTTATTTAAATAAACATTTTATTGATATGACCAGCATCAGCTGATTATATAAATATTTTATCTGCAGAAAGGAGAAAAATTTTATGTTTGCAGAACTTAATGGTGGTATCGATTGGGGAATCGATACAGAAGATTTACCTTATAAGAAGGTTTCAGAACTTGATCAAAAGGGTAAATATGTAGTAAAGGGCATGTTTATCAATAGAAACAAGTCTGAAAAGGAATTAAAAGAATATGGTGCATCAGTTGTACTTATTCTTGATGGTGTGCTTTTATCAGCACCAAATCACTATGAAAATGCTGTACAATCTATCCTTGATGATCCTGAGAAGGTGCAGGCTGTTAAGGATGGAAAGTGTGCAATAGGTGATTTTTATACCTATGAATCACATGGTAAAACATGTTATGCATTTAAATGGTTAGATAACTAAAAAAGATGTTAATATTGACCCATTAACAACTTCATACTAATTCATGCTATAATTAAGTAAACGGTATGCTTTTCCATATTCGTTTACCAACTCCAGGAAGCTGCTAGATTATTTCTAGCAGCTTTTTGCATATTACTATAAAGGGGGTATATTATGCAGCTTACATTATGTAATTTTTCAAAACGTCTAAATTCTACCAAACAACCAACTGCAGAGCAACTGCAAGCTGGTAAAACATTTACTGATGTTAATTTAAAGCAGCTAGTTAATATTGACAGTCCAGATCTAGTGCTTGCTGGTGCAAAACAAAATGATTTTGCATACAACTATGCCTATATTCATGATTGGGGAAGATATTATCACATAAAAACTTGTGATTTAAGGCATGAAGATATTTATCATGCAAAACTAGAACTTGATGATCTTGCAACATTTAAAGCTCAAATTTTAGGTACTGATGCCTATATTGTATATTCATCAACTGGTTTTAATCGCTGGATTAAGGATGATAGATGTCCATTATTAATAAGAGGAAGTGAAGTATTTGAAACAAGTACACAAATTAAATATGGTGAAGGTGAATCTGCATTAGTATTTGAAGCATCTGCAACTGATGAAATAATTATAATTTCTGCAATTGCAGAAGGTGCAGGTCTTGTTCATTATGTAATAAGAGAAAGTGAACTTCCTGAAATTACTGCAGGCTTATGTCAATCAGGTATTTCAAGTTTTCTTGATAATCTACAAAAACAGTTTGGTGATGCAGTAGGTTCAATCATCCAGGTAAGAAGAATGCCACTTAATGGAAATGCACCTGATTATCTTCCTGGTGTAGTCAATTTTAAAATTGGATCTTATGAAGTAACAAATGCAGATGATGAACCTATACCATGTAGGGCATTAGCTTCAACACTTATAACTGCAAATGGTGCAACTGAAGTACCTTTTGGCGCAACATATACAGATTATAGATTTTCAGAACCATATTGCACTATGCGTATATCACTACCTTTTATTGGTGTAGTTGAAGCTTCAATTGCAGATTTTGCAAATGATGGTGTTATCTACTGGAATATGATGCTTGATATATTAACAGGCTCTATTATATTTACTTTATTTAATAACTCAAACAGAACTAAAGCAGTTGCTTCATTTTCAGGTGAATGTGGAATGCTTATTCCTATTGCATCAAGACAAATAGGAAATGCATCTTCAATTGTATCATCAGCATTTTCATCATCACTTGGTATTGCAGCATCGGCAATTGCTATGAATCCAGGTCCAGCAGTTTTAGGTGGTATAACTGCAATAGCATCTTCATTTTTTGGATTAAGTCAAAAAACATCATCTGTTATAGGTGCTTATTCAGGTAATAGATCTGAATTTATTAATCGAGCATTTAGAGTAATGGTTCTTAAACATCCAACTGCTAATGAACCTAACAACTTAACTGATTTTGAAGGTAGACCAGTTTGCAAGGTTGATACCATTGGAAACTATAGTGGATATGTTAAAACACAAGGCTTTTCAATTGATTTAGCTGCAAATTCTGATGTTGTAAAATCTATCAATTCAAAACTTGATGCTGGAATTTACATTGAATAGCACAATTTGCACTAAATTGCAAGAAAATTATCAAGATGTTATAATTAGTGTTGTAGGAGGGGGCATGTCCGCCTATCACATAAGTGCAAGCACTTTGGCGGTTGGTTGATAACCATACTAATGTAGCAGCTGCATTTCCTACAGATGCACATGCTGCTACATAGCCCCATAACTTAAGAAGGGATGGTAAATACTATGGGAAGAAAAAAAGCAGAAAAAGCACTGGGAATCAAGGATATTGTGGCATTTGCAACTTCAGGGTGGACACCAACTGAAGTTAATGCACTACTTGATAGAATGGATGAAATAGGTGATGTTAATGCACCTGATGTTGATAATGATGAAGAAAATGATGAAGATACTTCTGCAGAAGATGCAGCTGAAGATTTTGATGATGAAAGTGAAGATGAACTTGATGAGGATGAGGATGTTGAAGATGAGGATTCTTCTAAAGAGGTTCAACCTAAAAAGAAAACTTCTGATTCACTTTCTTTACTTGAAAATGAAAATAAAAGGCTTAAAAAGCAGCTAGAAAAGTTGCAGATTAAAAATAGGTCAAAAGATGTTTCAGGGGCTAACGATGAAAAGCCTATTGAACAATCTTTGATAGATACATTTCAATCACTATTTGATTAATTAAAAAAGGGGGTTAAATATGGCAAGACGATTAAATGCTACAGATGCCTACTTAGTTATGAGAAATCTTGTTAAGCAGGCAACTGGTGAAGAAGTAGAGCTTCAGACTAATGATTTAGCAGCTTATATTTCAGCTGGTGAAAAAGTTATGTCAACGGGTTTTGAAAATACCCTTGAATCTCTATCAATTGTTTTAGGTAGAACTGCAATCGCAGTACGTCCTTTTAAGTCAAGAGCTTCACTTATACGTCAGGATGATCTAGATCTCTACAAAACAAGAATGAGAAAGATTTCATATTATTCTGATAAGGCACTTCCTACTGGTGCA
Source organism: Bacilli bacterium (assembly GCA_045653225.1). Lineage (GTDB taxonomy): Bacteria > Bacillota_I > Bacilli_A > ML615J-28 > CAG-313 > UBA1737. The sequence continues at coordinate 4,476 of JAZOLP010000051.1, read as the reverse complement.
TGGAATACAGATGTGTATTCTAAGAACCTAGAGCGTGGAAGATCTAATGGTCAGGGTCCTTTAAATGAAGGTGGTACTTATGATGCTACAAAATCAATGTGGGAACAGCATCCAGTTATTCCACTTGAGATGAATTTTTCAGGATTTTCAACCTGGGATGAAGCTATCACCATTTATAAAAAGCAGCTTAAGATTGCTTTACGTGATCCTAATGAAATGGCTAAGTACTTAAATGGTCAGATGGTATCAAAAGAAAATGATATTGAGCTTGAAAAGGAAGCTTTTGATACACTTAATCTTACTGGCTATATGGCAGCACTTTTTGCAGCTGAAAAAGTACTTTCAAATGGTATGGCTGTAAATATGACAGCTGAATTTAATAACTATTATGGTACTTCATATACTTCAGAAGCACTGCGTACTACTTACCTTAAGCAGTTTACTGGTTTCTTGGTTGCTTTTGTTAAAACAATGGTTAAAGATTTTACAAGACTTTCTGCAAAACGTCATTGGACAGTACCAAAAACTGTAGGTGAAGATACACTTTACATCTTAAGAACAACTCCTAGAAATCGAATTAAGATGGCAATGTATGATCCATTCTGGAAGAAAGTAGAAGCTACTGTTTTTCCTGAAGTATTCAATGATCAGTATCTAACTTATGATAATTTTGAAAGCTTCACATACTGGCAGACAGATGCACCTGGACTTCAGGCAAAAATTTCTGCATATCCAGCACTTCCTGATATTACTGGCACGCATTCAGGTCAGCAGTACAAGGGTGATAAAGTAGAAATTGATTATGTTCTTGGTGTTATCTTTGATGAAGATGCATGTGTAACTAACCATGCTTTAGATGATGGTGATGCCACACCTATTGAAGCAAGAAAAAAATATTATAACTTGTGGTGGAATTTTGTAAAGAATGCAACTCAGGATATAACTGAGCAGGGTGTACTTCTTTATATGGCAGATAATGCAAATGGTGGAAAGTCTACAGTTGTAGATCCTTCAATCTTAAATGGTAAAGTTACTTTCCAGTAAACCATAACTGTATTTCTCCTTATAACCATTTGTAGTATAGGCTGCTAATTAACTTTAGCAGCCGAATACTACAAAACTTAAAAAGGGGGTAATTTATGTACTATCCACTTAACTATGACAAAATCAATCTTTACCAGGGTACGTTTACTCCATCAGAACAGTATAGTGATTCACTTGCTTTTGATTTTTGGTGTCGAGCATTATTTCAGCGTGCCTTGTCGGTGTTTGATTTTAAAAATTTACCAAAAGATTTTAGTAGACAAGAGGTTTCTCTACTTTATTATCTAGTCTATGTTAATGGATTTTGTGGAGCATTTCCCACAGAAGATTATGGCACAATAATTAATCCTATATCACCAAAAGGTTATAATGTATTTTTTGCTGCAGATTCATTTCTTGTTAATAATCCAAAACTTGACCAGTACGATAAAAAAGAATTTAAAATTTATCAGCTGGGACTTAAGGAAAAATTAGGTAATGAATTTGATGCTTCAGAATATGGTGTATTTATTACAATGTCACCTGATTGTATTGGTATATGGGATATAATTATTTACTATGCTGAAAAGCTTGCAAACATGTCTGCAGGTCTTGACATGAACATAGAAAATTCAAAGTTTGCCTATGTTCTTGGTGCTAATTCTAAATCAGGTAAGACCTTTTTAAGGAAGCTTATTGATAAAATTCATGCAGGTGTATCTGCAATCATTTATGATTCAATGATTACACCTAGAGAAGATTTTCAAACTTTTGAATTTTTCAATCGTGATAATCTTAAAAGCTCTTACATGGTTACAGAATTTAACCAGGATATACAAACTTTGATTAATCAGTTTGATGCAGAAATTGGTATTGTTAATGTGCCTTATGAAAAGAAGGAAAGAATGACTTCTTTTGAAGCACAGTCTAAACAATCTGATGGTATTGCTAGAGCTTGTTTGTGGAAGGATAACCTTCAGGCTTCATTTGATGAATTTAATGAGCTTTTTGGGGCAGAAGTTGAAGTTGTTTATAATTATGAGTATATGATTAATCTTGATGAAGAACCTGATCAGGAAGGTGGTGATATAGATGAGTAGTGCAACACAAACACTTTTAGGTCTATATCAAATAGGTCTTCAAAGGGATATAAATTTTTTTGATCACCTAACATTTCCTGAAGGTATTAATCATGATCTTGTAGTATCAAATATTCTTCATAATGCAGGAGATTATGAAGTTCTTTATCCTGATCTTGATTTCATGTGTGATGCTTGTGAAATGTTTTCACTTAAATGGCAGCGTACATTTGAAAAGTGGCTTGCTGTTATGAATATAGATTATGAGCCACTTGAAAACTATAATAGGCTAGAACATTGGTCTGATTCAACATCAGAAAGTAATGTACATTCACTTTCATCATCAGAATCACAAAGTACATCTACTTCAACATCAGATTCAACCAGTAATAGCTCTTATACAGATAATGATATTTCTGCATTTAATGTAAATACTTTACAAAATGATACATCTGCATCTGTAAATGCAGCAACTGCTGGTGCTTCAGTAAATGATTCAAGAACACTTAAAAGGGATGATTTACATGAAACTGATGATTTAGATAGGTACTTTGATCATGAAGGTCGAGTACACGGAAATATAGGTGTTATGACTACACAAGCTATGTATAAAGAAGAATGGGAACTTCAAAAGCTTAATCTATATGATGAAATTTATGTGCTTTTTGCCAGGGAATTTTTAATTCCATTCAGCTATTAAATAGGGGGTTTAAATATGGGTATCAGAAACATGTTTGATCATAAATATCCTATCACCAACTTGCATGAAATAGATTTAACTTTTATGCATGATGATATTGATAAAATGATCTCCATTTTAGAGTCCTGGGAAGCAATCATTGAAGAACTTAAAAAGGGTGTTGAACTTTTTAAGGATATTGAGCAAAGAATTATAGTTTTAGAAAGTGATGTTAAATCACTTAAATCTGATGTAATTCAGCTTAAATCTAACTATAGTTATCTAAGTGATGAAGTAAATAATATAAAGTATGATCTTGATGCAATTAAGACAAGACTTAGAATTGTAGAAATTACACTTCAATCAGTTTGGGGATATATTGATTCAAGAATTGATTATGTTATTGAAAAATCATATAGGGATGATTTAATCATTGTGAATAAGCTTAACCAGGCAAAGTTGCAGCTGCAGCAGCAGATTGATGATTTATATAGGCTTATATCCACGATAAGCACCGAAATAACAAACGAATGGCACTGGGGCAATAAAATATCCATTCAAAAGAATAATGAGCTTATTTACATGGATTTAGCCGATAATACACCAACTGCTTCAGATTATCAAAAACTTAATCTTACTGCAGAAGAATATTCAGATTTTATGCTTACTGCAAGAGAGTATGCAAAATATGGTTATAAAATGCTTCACCTTGATTTTGTTTTTTCACCAGCTTATGGATTTAAGCAGGAAATATCAAATGTACTTACAAGCATTATTAACTATATTGAGGGTACATTATCAGCTAGTGAGTATGATTCTTTATCTCTTACAGCTGATGATTATACAGCACTAAATCTTAGTGCTAGTGACTATTATTCATATTCAAGTTAAAGGGGGTAATTAATATGAGTTATACAAATGGCACACCTTTTTTGAACCTTCCACAGACAATAGGAAGTGATCATCGTGATTGGTTTGATACAAATGAATCATATTTAGATCTTGATAATAAGATGAAAACTTTATGGGATGATTCAGGCTCAACTGCATCTGCTATTGATGCATTGCAGGAGCTTACAGCAACACTTCAGACAGATCTTACTGCACTTGAAGGTACAGTTGATACACATACATCTGCACTTTCTACCATTAATGAAGCACTTGTACTTATTAATGGCACACTTGCAACACTTAATACTTCAGTTGCTACTAAGTTTGATTCTGCTGGTATTGCAGATCCTTATGATGCTACACATGGTATTTATGCAGTTGGTGATGTTGTGACATACAATGGACAGCGTTATGTATGCTCTACTGCAGTAACTGCAGCAGAACCATTTGATGCTGATAAGTGGACAGCTGAAGATGTTCAAAGTGTTATAAATGAAATAAAATCGGATTTAGCATATAAAACAATTAGTGGTACTGGAAGTACTACTCTAGGAAATTCACTTGCTAGTCTAAAAGATGACATTGATGGTTTATCAGATGCACAGAAATTAACTAGTAAAATTACTTTTGGTGGCTATACACTAGATTGGTGTGGTAATTATTCATATGGTGGTGTTTATCTTAATAACAGCGATATTACTAATATTATTAATGTGAACATTAACACAGGAAAAGCAATATTTGTTACTATTGCAATAGATGGAACACTTGCGAGAGTAGATCATAGTTCAGATTCTACAGAAG
>JAZOLP010000050.1:0-1747 GCA_045653225.1 Bacilli bacterium | reverse complement strand
TGAAACAGTTAAGAGAACAGGTGGAGAAGTAAGTGGGCCAGTACCACTACCAACTGAAGTTGAAAAAATCACTATCTTAAGAGCTGTTCACAAATACAAAGATTCACGTGAGCAATTTGAAAGAAGAACACACAAAAGACTTATCGATATCGTTGAACCTGCTAAGGAAACAATTGAGGCTTTAGCTCATTTAGATATTCCTAGTGGTGTTGATATCAAAATTATTAAATAATAGGAGGAAAGTATATGAAAGGAATCTTAGGTCGTAAAATTGGAATGACTCAAGTGTTTACTGAATCTGGTAAATTAATTCCTGTAACTGTTGTTGAAGTAGAAAAAAATGTGGTAACACAAATTAAAACTAAAGAAAACGATGGTTATGAAGCAATTCAATTAGGATTTGGAAATACAAGAGAAAAGTTAGCGACTAAAGCTTCTGCTGGACACACAGCAAAAGCACAAACTACACCTAAGCGCTTCTTTAGAGAAATAAAAGGTGTAGATGTCAATTCATATACTCTTGGACAAGAAATATCAGCAGATATATTCGCACCAGGAGAAGTGGTTGACGTAACAGGAACTACTAAAGGTAAAGGGTTCCAAGGTGTTATTAAAAGACACGGACAAAGTAGAGGACCTATGGGACATGGTTCACATTATCATAGAAGACCAGGTTCAATGGGAACAATGAGACCAATGCGTGTTTTCAAAGGTAAAAAACTTGCAGGTCATATGGGAACGCTTACAGTAACAGTTCAAAATCTTGAAGTAGTTGCTGTAGATACTGAAAACAATGTAATATTAATAAGTGGTAATATACCAGGGCCTAAAAAAGGTTTAGTATTAATTAAGAGTGCTGTTAAAGCTAATGGAAAAATCAATGAAATGGAAAATTTAGTTTCTTACGAAGTTGAAGAACCAGTAGTTGAAACAGTAGAAGAAACACCAGTAGTTGAAGAAGTTACAGAAACAGTTGAAGAAGTAGTTGAAGCAACTGAAGAAACTACTAAGGAAGAAAATTAGTAGGGAGGATACATATGAGTAAATTAGATGTATTAAATACAAATGGTGTAAAAGTAAAAGATATTACATTAAATAAAGAAGTTTTCGGAATAGTTCCAAACGATGCAGTATTATATGATGCGATTAAATTAGCCCAAAATAATGCGCGTCAAGCAACAAAAGGTGTTAAAGGTCGTTCAGATGTTTCTGGTGGAGGAAGAAAACCATGGAGACAAAAAGGAACTGGACGTGCTAGACAAGGTTCTACAAGAGCACCACATTGGTACCATGGTGGTTGGGCATTTGGTAACCAAACAAGAAATTATGAAGTAAAACAAAATAGAAAAGAAAGAGCTTTAGCTTTAAAATCTGCTTTAGCTTACAAAGTTATTGATAAAGAATTAGTAATTGTTGATGCATTAAATGTTGAAACAAGCAAAACTAAAGATTTCAAAAACTTATTAAATAATTTTAAAGTTGAAAGAAATGTATTAATCGTTGTTTCAGAATTAAATGATAATTTAGTTTTAGCTACTCGTAATTTAAAAAATGTTTTATTACTAGAAGCTAGTGAAATAAATGTATTAGATTTAGTTTCAGCTAACTTAGTGATAGCAGAAGAAGCTGCTATTAAAGAAATAGAGGAGGCTTTAGTATAATGAATAATTATAGAGACGTTATAAAAGCTCCGATTATTACTGAAAAAACAGCAACTTTAGCTCAAGACGGAAATGTTGTAGTGTTT
>JAZOLP010000049.1:0-8646 GCA_045653225.1 Bacilli bacterium | reverse complement strand
CAATGGATGAATTAAAATTACAGTTAGAACAAATCATTGATCCAGCTGTAGGAAAAACATTAAAAGAAACATATGGTATTAAACACATCGGATATGACGATGAAAAAGATTTAGTTACATTAATCATATCGATTGCAAAATTAGGCGGAGATGATGAAAAATCAATTCGACGTCAAATCGCAAGAGTTGTTAAATTAGATTGTGGCTTTTCAGGATTACGTTTACAACTTGAAGAATCTAAAATTTACAATAGTATCACTAAAAAAGATATTAAATTTATTGGAATTATAAGCGGTAAAGGCGGAGTAGGAAAAAGTAGTGTCGCAGCTAACATAGCATATCGTTTATCTAAAAAAGGTATTCGCGTAGGAATGATTGATGCTGATATTTATGGTTCTAGTTTACCTACTATTTTAGAAATTCCACATCAAAGTCCAGAATATAACGAAGAAAAGAAAATAATTCCTATTCAAAAAGATGGAATTGAATTAATTTCAACAGAATTTTTTACAGACCCAGGTCAACCTGTAATATGGAGAGGAAGCATGTTAAACAGCATGTTATCACACTTCTTCTATGACATTAAATGGCATTCTGACACTGAGTATGTAATAATTGACTTCCCTCCTGGAACTGGTGATATTGTTTTAGATGTTAAAAACATTGTACCTCAAACAAAAATGTTAATTGTTACGACTCCAAATGTTTCAGCATCACATGTCGCTGTAAAAGCTGGATTTGCAGTTAAAACATTAGGACACGAAATTTTAGGTGTAATCGAAAATATGTCTTATTATATTAACCCAGTTAATAAGCAAAAAGAATATATCTTTGGTAAAGGTGGAGGAGAAAAAGTTGCTAGCAATCTTGGTACAGAATTAATCGCAGAATTACCTATTAATCGTCCTACATATCATCAAGATTTATATGAAATCGAAGAAGAAAATGGTAAAATTTACGATGATATCGCAGAATTTATTATTTTTAAATCTAACGAATAATAAAATCAAAAAAAACGGTGAAAATTCACCGTTTTTTTAATTTTTATTCAAGAAGTCTTCTAAAGTCTTTCTTAATAGTTCTTTTTTATCATCAGTATCAGGATCAATAGCAACTACACCATTATCAATAAGTACGAAATCATCAATTTCAATATTTCTTGGTAACATTTCAATTGGGACTATAAAAGTACTATGATTATCTAAAACAATAACAGCAGTAGTAACGTCTCCATCTGTAGATATCGAAGAAACAAACCCTTTTAACATTATTATTCTTCTTCGTTTTCTAATTCTAATTGATCTTCATAGAATTGATCAATAACTTCATTGATCATATCATATTCTTCATCAGTTTCTAATGTGAATAATTCTCCATCACCATCTTCGTTTTCAATAAATGAATAAGCAAATAAATCCATTTCTTCTTCATCAGAATCTAATTCATCAATTGGATATAATACTACATAATTTTTTTCTGTTTCAGGATGTTGGTATGTGAATAAAATTTCACAAACTCTTTCTCTACCTTGTTCATCAACGATAATAATTTTGTTTTCATTTTGTTCCATATTTATTTTCCTCCTATCTAATACTATCTAAATATGACTGTAAAATTAGTGTTGCAGCTAATGTGTCAACAACTTTTTTTCTTTTATTTCTACTAACATCAGCAGAAATCATAACTTTTTGCACTTCTAAAGTAGTAAGTCTTTCATCGTATAGAATAACTTCTAAATGAGTAACTTCTTCTAACATTTTTTTAAACTCTAATACATATTCTGATTGAGGTCCTAGTGTTCCATTCATATTAAGTGGATAACCCATAACTATTTTGTCTGCTTTTTTCTCATTGATAACTTTTACAACTTCCTCTAAACAAGTAGCTAAATCTTTTTCAAAAAATCTAACTGTATAAAGTGAAGTTGCGATCATACCTAGCGGATCACTAATAGCAAGACCACAAGTTCTATTTCCTAAGTCTAAACCAATGTATCTCATTATTTAATGCTTTCCTTTACAGCAATTAATGCTTCATCTACCTTAGATACATCTTTACCACCTGCTTGTGCAAAATCAGGTCTTCCGCCACCATTACCACCTGTGATAATAGCAGCATTCTTTACAAGCATACCACAGTTTGCTGCATTTTCCTTAGCTTTTGCAACAAAAATTATTTTTCCATTGTCCATTACATCAGCAAAGAAAATAACACTCTTACCAAGCTCTGCAGATACTTTGTCAATAATATCTTTTAAAACATCATTATTTACATTTTCAACACGTTTAACAAGTACACTAATACCATTAATATTTTCAACTTCATCTAAATAATCTTTATAAGATGATGAGTTTTTACTTCTAAACATATTATCATATGCTTTTTCTAATTCTTTAACTAACTTTCTTGATTCTTCCACAGCATTACGATAGTTAATAATGTCTTGATAACTTCCAATAATTGCTGGAATATTGAATTTAGGCATTTCTAATTCAAACTTTTCATCTAAAGCTTTATTAATTAGTTCTTTTGCTTTTGAAATTAATAAAGTAATTTCTTCTTTATTTTGACTTAAATAATCACTCATTGCATTTAAAACATTACTTCCCGTTAATGCTTCAATTCTAAAAATACCTGATCCTTTAGATTCTATTGATACAAGAGCAAATTTTTCAATTTCTTTAGTATTAGTAACATGTGTACCACCACAAAGTTCTTTCGAGAAGTTCATATCAACAACTCTTACAACATCACCATATTTTTCACCGAATGCAGCTTGTGCACCAGTTTTTAAAGCATCTTCTTTTGATAATTCTAAAGTTTTAACCTCTAGTTCTTTTTGAATTTGTTCATTAACTAAGTTTTCAATTTGAAGAATTTCTTCATTTGATAAGTTATTATAATGATTAAAGTCAAATCTTAGTCTTTCGTCACTTACTAAAGAACCTTGTTGAACTACGTGACTACCTAAAACATTTCTTAAACTTTGATTTAATAAATGTGTAGCAGAGTGATTCGCACAAACATTAGATCTAAATGCATTATCAACCTTTAAAATTACTTCATCACCAGTTTTTAGTACAAATTCATTTAAATCCACTAAATGTGCGTGTTGTCCATTAGGTAATTTAAAAGTATTAAGTACTTCAAATGAATTATCTCCTACATAGATTGCACCTTGATCACCAACTTGGCCACCCATTTCAGCATAAAATACAGTTTTATCAAATACAACAACAGCTTTTCCAGATATTTTGCTAAAATTAGAATTTTCTTTAAATAAACCAATTACTTTAGAAGTAGTTTCTAATGAATCATAACCAATAAAATCACTTACTTCTTTAAAGTTTAAATACGCTTCATTTTGAGTATTCATTGATTGCATATCATTTCTTGCAGCACGAGCACGCATTTTTTGAGCATTTAATTCTTCTTTAAATCCTTCAATATCTACTTTAAAATTCGCTTCTAATGAAATTTCTTCAGTTAATTCAATTGGGAATCCGAAAGTATCATATAATAAGAAAGCATCACGACCAGAAATAGTATCTAGACCTTTTTGTTTATTATTAATAATGATATCGTTTAATTTCTTTTCACCTGTTTCTAATGTTCTTAAGAAATTTTCTTCTTCTGTTTTTATAATCTTTTCAACAATAGCTTGTTTTTCAGTTAAATAACTATAGAATTGTTTCATATTATCAACAACAATAGAAACCATTTTATATAAGAATGGTTCATTAATGCCAAGACGTTTTCCATATCTTACAGCACGACGTAAAATTCTTCTTAGAACATAACCTCTACCTTCATTAGAAATAATTGCACCATCAGCAACAGCAAATGTTACACTTCTTACGTGGTCTGCAATTACTCTAAATGCCATTTTATTAGAACCTTCATATTTTATACCAGTGTAATTTTCAACAAAGTTAATTAAAGGTAAGAAAAGGTCAGTTTCATAGTTTGTTTCTGTTTCTTGGAAAATACAAGCTAGACGTTCTAGACCTGAACCTGTATCAATATTTTTACTAGGAAGTTCAGGATATTCATCTCTAGATAAATTAGTTACTGAATTAAATTGACTTAAAACAATGTTCCAAATTTCAATGTAACGTTCGTTATCCATATCTTCTTGAAGCATTTTGATACCTAAATTTTCAGGATCGTATTTTTCCCCACGGTCAAAGAAAATTTCAGTATCTGGTCCACAAGGACCTTCACCAATTTCCCAGAAATTACCAGGAAGCGGAATTAAATGAGATGGATCAACTCCATTTTCAGTCCATCTTTTAAAAGTTTCATTATCTTCAGGATAATAAGTAATGTATATTTTTTCTTTTGGAAAACCGAACCATTTTTCATCAAATAAAAGTTCAGTTGCCCAAGGAATAACTTCATCTCTAAAGTAATCACCAATTGAGAAATTACCTAGCATTTCAAAGAATGTATGATGACGAGAAGTTCTACCTACATTATCAATATCGTTAGTACGAATTGACTTTTGAGCATTACACATACGTGGATTTGTAGGTTTTTCACGTCCATCAAAATATTTTTTAAGTGGTGCTACACCTGCATTAATCCATAAAAGAGTTGGATCATCATGTGGTACAAGTGGAGCACTTGGAATTACAGCATGACCTTTTGTTTTAAAAAAGTCTAACCATAATTGTCTTATTTCGTAACCTTTTAGTTTTTTCATATATTGTCCTTTCATAAAAAAAGTTCGTTCCTAAAATTATATAGGAACGAACTATAAATTCGCGGTACCATCCTAATTTATAAAGAAAACTTTATACACTTGGTTATAGTTTTAACGCTTCAAGCGAGGATGATTAGTCCCATCTATAGAAGGAGCTTCAATATAATATTTATTAGCTTTTCACCAACCAGCTTTTCTCTAAAATAAACTCTTATATTTACTTATCTTCTATCAACGATTTTGTATTATGCAGCTTCTTGTTTGTTTTTAGCTTCTTCTTTTGCTTTTGCTTTTTCAGCTTGTTTTAAAGCTTTTTCAGCTTGTTTTGCGCGTTCTTTAGCTTCTTTTTCTTTAATAATTGCTTGTTCAGTTAATTCTTCTGCTTCTTTTAAATTATTTAAAGACTTAACTAATACTTCTTCAACAAATTCAAGAGTAATAGCACCTTCAGCTTTATGAACAGCTTTTAATAATAATAAGTTATTTTTAATTTTTGCAAATTCAATAACTTTATCAAAATTAACAACACCATTATATTGATATAATAATTCACGCATTTCTTCTGTCTTAGCTAGGAATGAAACACGGTAATCATTAGTAGCTTTTTGTAAGATAATAAATGGAACACCTTTATGAATATATTTATAAAGAGTTTGTTTTTCATTTACTGTAATCTTTACATCTTCATAACCTTTAGCTACTTTATCAGCAACTTCGCAAGCTTTATTAAATGCTACAGTATTTTCTTGTGCACGTAATTCAGCTTCTTTTGCTTTACGTTCAGCTTCGATACGAGCTTTTTCTAAAGCTTCAGCTTTTTGTTTTTCTTCTAACGCAACTTCTTCAGCATGAGCGTCTAATTTAGCTTGAATTTCAGCTTTTTGAGCATCAATTTCATCCTCAATCTTTTTACGATCTTCAGCAACAGCTTCGCGTTCAGATTTGATTTCATCTAAAGATTGTTGTAAAGAATTGATTAATTCTTCATCTTTTTCAACTTCTTCTTGTGGTTGTTCTTCTACAGTTTCTTCAACTACTTCTTGAGGTAGTTCTTCAACAGTTTCCTCAACTACTTCTTGAGGTTGTTCTTCAACTTCCTCTACTTCTTCTTGAGGTTGATTTGAAGATGCTAAATTTAAATTTTCAATAATATTTGCTTTTGCAATATTATAAATCTTTTGTGCAGTTGCACAATTTTCTTCCCAAGTACCTAATAATTCAGATTGTTCTTTTATAACATATTCTTGTTTTTGTTCAGAAGCATTTTTAAGAACTAAAACATGTAAATAAGCTGCAGCGATACCTAAAATTAAAGGTACAACGATGAATAATGCTGATTTAGATTCTAAACCACCAATTGCTCTATAGTCAAATGCAATATTTGAACCACCAATAGTATAAGCTAATACTAAAGCAGCTAAAATTCCATCAGCTAATAAAGCTTCATTTTTTGATAATTTAATTACAAATTTACTATATACATGAGCAATAGCAATAAATAAAACTAAGAATGCAGAAAGACCCATGATTAATAAATTATATTGTAATTGTTCATAAACCGCACTGTTTCTAACTAAGATTAATACAGTATTAAATAAAACAGCAGCAGCATAAGATAAGATTGGTGTATAAGTTATGATAGTTGTAAACTTAACAGCTGGACGATATGAACGATATTTTCCAGACCAACCTGAGAAAGTAAATATTGCAATAGCAACAGGAATAACCATGTACTTAACAATAATTTCGAATAAAGTTATTTTTTCTAATGAAAATGGAATACACACAATTAAGCTTAATGCAATAGAAATTACTGCAAAAAGATGAAATAATTTACGATCGCGTTCTAATAACATATTTTGCTAGTCCTTTCTATTTATTTTTTTTAGCAGCCTTTTTTTCAGCAGCTTTACGTTTTTTTGCTTCTTCTTTTGCTTTAATAATAGCAGCAATTTCTTCATTAGCACCTTTTTGAGATTCTTTTACAATTGTTTTAATTGTTGAAAGTTCAGCAGTACCTTTATTAACATATTTTAACCACTTATTACCTTTTGCATTTTTAGGAATTGAAATTCCTTTAATAGTAGTAAGAATAGTAGACCATTTCTTTTCAGTTGTTAAGAATGTCATACGATAATCACTATTAGTTTTTTGAAGCATTAAGAATAAAACTTTACCTTTGTAATATTTGATTGTACCAGTACCAGTCGCTTCTTTGATATTATTAGTTACTTTCCAATCTTCTTCTTTAAGAGATTCAGCAAATTCTACAACTTCTTCAAATGTAGGTTTGAATACTTTAGGTTGTTTTACAGGTTTTTCAATAGCAACTACTTCTTCTTCAACCTCTTCAACATTTTCAATTTCTTCAAGTTTTGCTAATAATTCTTGTACTTCAGCAGTAGCTTGTGCACGATATTCTTCTAATTCTTCTTTATCAGAAGATAATGCAGCTTCTTCATCATCAATTTGTGATTTCATATTTTCAGCTTCTTCAGAAATAGCATCTTCTTCAACCACTTCAATAGTTTCTTCAGTCTCTTCAACTACTTCTTCAACTACTTCTTCAGCTGTTTCTTCAACTACTTCTTCAACTGCTTCTTCAGCAATTTCTTCACATGAACCAGCAGCAACAAAAAGTGTACCATTTTCTTTTTCTTTTAAAACATCATTGTATGCTTTAATATATTCTTCAACAATCATTTCATCAATTGAATTATTATTTAAAACAGCAGAATAAACATATTTTTCATCAGTTTTAAACATTTTAATCATGCCTTGAATATAGAAAATAGTTACAAATAAGAAAATAATATATAAAACAAATAAGTATGGATCTACGTTAGATTTTCCATAGATATAATTGTTTGTAAAACTATAACTTACTGCATAAGCGTCTAAAATTCTCCATGATAATAAAACGAAAACTACTAAAGATGCCCCAACAATAACATCTAGTGTATAATTAGATTTTTCAGATAAACTTACAGTAATCTTATTGATTGCAAATGTTGCACAAAGCATAAATACTAAATAGCATACACAAATAGCAAGTAAAGTAGAATGAGCACCTGCTGACATTGGATAATATTTAAAAGTTAAAGTGTGTACTAATAGTACTAATAAGCCAATAATTACAACTAAAACTGGTAAATAACTTAAAACATTTACAATTTTACTTCTTTCTTGACGTGCTTTGATTTGATTATATTTTAAATAATTAGGATATACTGAAGCTCCTAGGGCTAATAATGGAATTACAATGAACTTAACTATAAATTCAACATTTAAAATATTAACGCATTTACTTGCGAATGGTAATGTTCTAAATGGGATTGCTGTAACAAGTCCAAGAACAATAGTAACTATACTTATAAGAAACATTACTACTTTATTAGTTTTTGTTAACATATTTTTTTCTCCTTTTGCAATAAGCATATTTTGTTGGTTTTTATAATACTTTTATGTGTAAATTATATCATATTTTCTACTTTTTGTAAACTGATTTTACCTATTTTTATTATTTTTATTTTCTTTTACGACAATTTGAATAATTCTAACTATCGGAACCGCAATAATCATACCAAAAATTCCTAGTATTTTACCCAAAAATGTCACAGAAAAAACAACTAAAATCGGATTTATTTCAAGTGCATTTCCTTGTAATTTTGGTGTTAGAAAATTACTTTCAATTATTTGTAATGAAACAATTATAACTATCACATAAATTAATAAATTTGGACTTGTAGATAAAACAAATAATCCTACAATTATCCCTCCTATAAATTGTCCTAAATAAGGGATAATGTTAGTCAAACCTATTATAAAACCCCATATAAATGGATATTCTATTCCAATTATAAAAAAAGCTATTCCACCAAATATGGTTAATAAAAGAGTAATTATAAAATATGTTTTAAAAAATGTTAATATTGATTTTT
>JAZOLP010000048.1:0-6096 GCA_045653225.1 Bacilli bacterium | reverse complement strand
TTCTTCTAATTCTGCTTCTATTTTTACTTTATCTACATATTTTTTATAAACATAATCTAATACTTCTAAAACATCCATTAAACAATACATTACGCTAGAATTTGTATTTTTTAATGCACCTAAAAACTCTTCATTTTCAATTATATATTTATTATAATCATCATAAACATTCATATTATTACTGCTCCTATTTAATATTATTATACTTTATTTTTTCATTAAAGTCAAATATAAAAAGGCAACTTTGCTATTTTATTTAAATAATTTTAAATTTATGATATAATAAACATAAGAAAGAGGTATTAAATTATGTCAGATATTTTAGTAAAAGCACTTGGATATAATTCGCATGCTCGTATATATGCTGTTACTACAACAGATGCTGTAAACTTAATTGGTGATAGACTTTCATATTTTCCTAGCGCTCTAGATGCTTTAGGTAGAGTTATGAGTATGGGGGCAATAATGGGCGGTACATTAAAAGGAGAAGAAACTGTTACTTTAAGAATTGAAGGTGATGGTCAAATCGGTAGAATTGTTGTAGATGCGAACGCTAATGGTGCTATTAGAGGTTATGCTGAAAACCCTCATTGTCATTTTGAATACAACGATTTTAGACTTAACGCAAAAGATACAATTGGAAGAAAAGGTATGATTACTATTATCAAAGATCTTAAATTAAAAGAGCCTTTTATCGGTTATACTCCAATTATTAACGGTGAACTTGCTGAAGATTTCGCATACTATTATTTAGTTAGTGAACAAATACCAACTGCAATATCATTAGGTGTTTTAGTTGATACTGAAGGAAGAGCTGTTGTATCTGGTGGATTTATGATTCAACTTCTTCCAAATACTCCTGAAGAAATTGCAATTGAAATCGAAAATAAGATTAAGAGTATGCCTAGTATGTCAGAAATGTTATCATCAGGTTTTTCTCCTGTAGATATTATTAATAACCTAGCTAAAGATGCTCAAATTTTATCAGAAACATCTGTTGAATTTAAATGTAATTGTTCAAAAGAAAAATTTGCAAGAGGAATTTTATCACTAGGTTCAACCGAAATTAAGTCAATTATTGATGAAGATAAAGGTTGTCATACTACATGTCATTTCTGTGGTTCTGAATTTAATTTTACTATTGATGAACTTACAGAATTATATAACGATGCAAAAAAGGCGGGTAAATAAAAATGGAATTAAATTATAAATTATTAGAAGAAATTATTTCAATAGATTCTCCTACAGGATATTGTAATAATGTAATTAACTTTTTAGAAAAAATAGTAAACCAATTAGGTTTCACATATACAAAAAATCAAAAAGGCAATCTTATTGTTGATGTAAAAGGTCAATCAAATTATACAAAAGGCCTATCAGCACATGTTGATACATTAGGATTAATGGTTAGAAGTATTAATGGAAATGGAACATTAAGATTTGCTACACTTGGTGGTCCTTTATTAAATACATACAATGCTGAATACTGTAAAGTTTATACTAGAGATAATTTAGTATATACTGGAACAATTTTATCTACTTCTCCAGCTGTCCATGTATTTCCAGATTCTAGAAGTAAAGAATTAAAAGAAGATACTATGTGTGTAAGATTAGATGAAGTTGTATATTCTAAAGCTGATACTTTAAAACTAGGTATTCAAACTGGTGATATTATTGCAATTGATCCAAAATTTGAAATTACTGATAGTGGTTATATTAAAACTAGATTCTTAGATGATAAAGCAAGTGCATTTTTATTACTTGAACTTTTAAGATATTTCAAAGAAAATAATATCACTCCAAAAGATAATCTAAAACTAATCTTTACAGTATATGAAGAAGTTGGATTTGGTGCATCTAATATTCCAAATATTGATGAAATGTTAGCTGTTGATATGGGGTGTATTGGTTTAGATTTAAATTGTAATGAGGAACAAGTCTCTATTTGTGCAAAAGATTCAGGCGGACCATATGATTACGATATGGTATCAAATTTAATTAAAATTGCTAAAGAAAATAATATTGATTATGCTGTTGATATTTATCCGTTCTATTCGTCTGATGCAACTGCATCTTTAAAAGCTGGTAACGATATTAAAGCTGCATTAATTGGTACAGGTGTTGCAGCAAGTCATGGTATGGAAAGAACTCATAAACATGGACTTGAAAACACATTTAAACTTATTTTAGGTTATTTAAAATAGAAAAAGAGCTCAATTAAATGAGCTCTTTTTTTTGTTTAGATAAAATAAAAAAAGTACCTTCGTACTTTACAACAACTATATAAAAAAAAATAAAAGGCATAGTGGTCATCTACGCCTTATATTCTTGTAAATTATTAAAAGGAAGAAAATTACAAAAAATATAAGCCATAGTGGGACATAATTGGTGTCCCGTAGAAACTCTTAACCATAACATAAGATTATATAGCCTTAAGTATTATATCATTTTTGTAACATCTACACAAGTAATATGCTTTTTATTTAAAAAATTTTATTATATGTTCTTGTAATTTTGTTTTTGGCAACCCCATTATAGTATAAAAATCTCCATCTATACCTTTAATAAAGTCAGCATGTTCATCTTGAATACCATATGCTCCTGCTTTATCGTAAGGTAAATCAACATCTAAATATGAATTAATTTCTTCATAAGTCATAGGTTTAAATGTTACAAGCGCAATATCGACAAAAGTATCTACTGTTTTGCCTTTAATTAGTGATACACCTGTCATAACTTGGTGAGTATTATTTTGAAGTAAATTGAACATTCTTATTGCGTCTGCTTTATCTTTAGGTTTACCTAAAATTTCATTATTAACTACCACAATAGTATCAGATCCGATGACTAAATCATTAGGATTATTTTTAGCAACTGATTTTGCTTTTTGATAAGCAAGACTTTTTACTACTTCTTCTGGTGATAGACCCTCTTCTATTACTTCTTCTTCATAAGAAGGAATGATTTTGTGTTCTATATTCATTAAAGTTAATATTTCTGTTCTTCTTGGGGATTTTGATGCTAAAATAACTTTCATAATTTATTACCTCTTTTTTAAATTATACTATATTTTAAATATTAATTCAATACATAAGAAAAAATAAAAAAGAGTCACAATGTGACTCTTAATTTTGATCGATAAATGTTTCTTGAAGAAGTTCATACATATTTGAAGCATCATCTTTTTTCACTACTGGATTTAAAGATAGTACTTTTACTTCTATTTGTTTTTTACCAAACAAAATAGTAATAATATCATTTATCTTTAATTCTTTTGAAGGTTTCGCTATTTTACCATTAACAAGAATTCTTTCAGATTCTGATGCATCTTTTGCAAGTGTTCTTCTTTTAATTAGTCTAGATACTTTTAAGTATTTATCTAATCTCATTATTTAACTTCCTCATTATCTGATTTGTTTTGTTCTTCAACAATTTCTTTTTCTTCTTCTTCAAGACGTTCTTTTAACTCTTGTTCTTCTTTAGCCATTTTTGCTTTTTTCTTTTCCCACCAAGTTAATTGACCAGTTTTTAATAAATCATCAATATCTTCTCTTGTAAGAGTTTCAACTTCAATTAAGTGTTTTGCAATTAAATCTAATAAATTTCTGTTTTCTTCTAGAATTTGTTTTCCTTGTTCATAACATTCATTTATGATTTTTCTAACTTCTTGGTCAATTTCTAATGCAACTTGGTCTGAGAATTTCTTTTCACTCATATAATCACGACCTAAGAATGTGTGACCACCTGAGATTTCATATTGAACAGGGCCTAAAGAACTCATACCATATTCAGTTACCATAGCTCGTGCAATTCTTGTTGCGTTTTGGAAGTCATTGTGTGCGCCTGTTGTCATTTGACCAAACACGATTTCTTCAGCAAGTCTTCCAGCAAGGAATGAAATGATTTCTGCAGTTAAGAATTCTTTTGTATGTACAAAAGTTTCTTCTTCAGGAGTCATTAAATTGTAACCACCAGCATTACCACGTGGAATAATTGTTACTTTTTGAACAACTTGAGCATGTTTAACTTTTAGTCCAATTACTGCATGTCCAGCTTCATGATAAGCAATAAGCGCTTTTTCACTATCAGAATATTTTCTTGATTTTTTAGCAGGTCCCATCATAACTCTATCTACTGCTTCATCAATGTGATAAATTTTAATTTCACGACAATTTTCTCTTGCTGCAAGTAAAGCTGCTTCATTTAGTAAGTTTTCTAAATCAGCACCACTAAATCCTGGCGTACGTCTTGCAACGTCAGTTAGATTTACTCTTGGTGATAAACGTTTATTTCTAGCATGAACTTTTAAGATTTCTTCTCTTGCTAGTAAATCTGGATTACCAATTGTAATTTGTCTATCAAAACGACCAGATCTAAGTAAAGCTGGGACTAAAATGTCTACACGGTTAGTTGCAGCCATTACAATGATGCCTGAATTTCCAGCGAAACCATCCATTTCAACTAATAATTGGTTTAGTGTTTGTTCTCTTTCATCATGACCACCACCAAGACCTGTACCACGTTGACGACCTACAGCATCAATTTCATCAATAAAGATAATACATGGAGCATTTTGTTTTGCGATTTTGAACATATCTCTAACACGCGATGCACCAACACCTACGAACATTTCAACAAAGTCAGAACCAGAAATAGAATAGAATGGAACATTGGCTTCACCTGCAACAGCTCTTGCTAGTAAAGTTTTACCTGTACCAGGGCCACCACATAATAATACACCTTTAGGAATTCTTGCTCCCATATCAAAGTATTTAGCAGGATTTTTTAAGAAATCAACAACTTCAATTAATTCTTCCTTTTCTTCGTTTAATCCAGCTACATCATTAAATGTTACATTTGTTTTCTTAGCAAGTCTTGCTCTTGTTTTTGAGAATTCAAATGCTTGATTATTACTATTTGAATTATTCTTAATAATAAAGAATAATACACCACCAACTAATACAAATGGTAATACCATTGATACTACTGAAAGCCAGTTAAATGTTGAAATTACAGTTGGATTAGAAATTACAAATTTTTGAGTATCAAGTGCAGTACCTTTTGTTAATTTTTCAATATAAAGCTCACGTGCTTGTTCAATTACTTTAAATTCATTCCAAGTAATTATTGCTTTAAATGTTTTAGCTTCTTTATAGTCGCTTTTAAATGAACCTGTTATTTCAACTAGTTCATAGTTTCCATCTCCAGCAACGCCTTTATAATTTACTTTTTCAATTAAAATTACATCTTTTAAATCTATTGTATCTAAAACGCCATCACCATCTGTATCTTTATATTCATAGAAATGTTCATATATTTCTTGATATGTTAATTCTTTAACTGTACTTGTTCCATTTAGTGCAAATTTAACAATTGCAAAAATGATTCCAGCAATAAGTAAAAGAACAAAGATATCTCCAAATCCGAAGCGTTTTGAACCTTTTTTATTAATCATACTTCCTCCTATTTATATTATAAAATGAATTATATATCATAATTATTAACTAATTGTTAAACCTAAAATAACTACTACCTCATCAAAATCGTTAGTAATTACTAAAGTATTTAGACGTTCTAAATAAGAAACTTTTTTATTTGTAAGCACATCATTAACTTTTTGTGTATATGAAGTGGTTTCTTTTGTTTTCTTATTTACTCTTTTTCTTATAATTCTGTCCCCATCTTTTATTGATCTAATTGTAAATGGGATACTTATATTATTATAACATACTACTTTGTTTCCTGCTTTATAATAACAATTATTTTTATTAACCTCTATTACCGCATTATTTATTAATTCATAAGTACCAATTGATTCAACTTTTAAATAAAAGTTTTCTACTATCTTCATATTTTTAATAAACGTACAAGTGCCATACTCTTTAACAAAAGTTAAATTATCTAATAATTGAGATACAACTTTATATTTATCACTATTAATTATTTTTAATAATTCATTAATCAAAGCATTACTAAAACCAAAAGGCTTTAAAATCGTAAATAAAACTTCTTTTTGTAAATAACTAGATAACTTTACAAACTCATTTAAACCAAACTTAATAACATTTTCATCTTCTATAACATTATTTAAGATAT
>JAZOLP010000047.1:0-7268 GCA_045653225.1 Bacilli bacterium | reverse complement strand
TATTAAAGTAATTAAATTTATAATAAATTTAGCTATTACGTGTTTTTTTAACCATGTTTTTAAGAACCAGAATGGATATACTAATAAAAGTACAATACCCATTTCAAATAAGAATGATAACACAGGATAAAAAATGCCAATATAATAATATTTAATATGCATTGGATCAATTTGGCCATATGCCATAATTAATGGATATACAAATATAAAACATGTAGCATAAAGTGATAAAAATAAGAAAATAAGTTTTGATAGAATAATTGAACTATTACTTACTGGATGCACGGATAATTGTTCAATATCTTTATCATTAAAGAACAATTTATATGCATTAAAAAGACTCGAAATAGTAACAATTACTGAGATTACAAATAGGAATAACGATATAAAAGCACTAGGTGCTTGGTTGAAATTTCCTATCTTATTCAAGATTGTAGTGAATAAGAATACTTCGATTCCGACAAAGCAAGCTATGAAAAAGATAGAAAAAAGAATCGAAAATAACTTCTTTAATAATCCTTTTTCGTTTCCAAACATTAACTTAAAATCTTTTGCAAGAAGAGTAATCATTTTTACCCTCCATATGTGCTAAAGAATATTCTAGAAAGTTGAAGACGTTTGTTAGGATCTTTATTTAAATCGTAAAGTGCAGCGACTTTACCATCGTTGATTATAGCAACACGATCGCAAAGTTTTGCAACAAGTTCAATACTATGACTAGTAATGAAAACAGTATTTCCATGACTAGCATATTCTCTCATCATTTTTTTAAGTTCTTCTACTGCCATAATGTCAAGCCCAACAGTTGGTTCATCCAAAATCCAAATCTTTGGATTATGTAATAAACTTGCAGCAAGACATAATTTTTGTTTCATACCATGAGAATAATCAGAAATAGGATTAGATAATTCTTCTATTTTTAATTGAAGACGATTTACTAAATATTTGTAGTTTTTAGAAAAATTTACTTCACTTAAACCGTAAATACTTGCAGTAAACTCTAAATATTCATATCCTGTCATTTCTTCATAACAAGTAGGCTCACTCGCAACATATCCGAATGAATATTTTGCTTCAATAGGGAACATTTTAATATCATAAGAATCTAGTTCTATTGTACCTTTTTGAAACTTTTTAGAACCTATCATGCAATCAATTGTAGTCGATTTACCGATACCATTACGACCAAGGAAACCAAACATTTCACCTTCATAAACTTCTAAATCAAGACCCATAAGTACGTCTTTTTTACCATAAGATTTATGAAGATTTTTAATTGAAATTACACTTTTAGGTCCATCATTTGGTTTTTTATTTTGTTCCATAATGATTACCTCCTTACTCTAATAAACCAGATAGATTTATTATTCTTAAATGTATAAACACTATTACAATCATCACATGTACAAATATTATTGTTTTCATCAATATTTCTTGATCTACAAACAGGACAATATTTTGTATATGCATCAAGATTACCAGTAATTTCTTTAAATTTATCTAAAACAAAATACTTAATTAATTCTTCTTCTTTTTGATAATTCTTAAAGATAGGATTTACTAAATCACTATGTGAATTTAAATTCCATAAAGAAATAATTGATGTTGTAGTAGATTCATCTAAACAATTAACATTATAATCTTTATTACTACGATCTAAATTAAGTAATAAATGATGTTTAGCATTTAAATCACTATAATTAATATTTAAGAAAATACCTGGATTATTTTCTTTTGTAGAAACGTTAACAATAAAATCTCTATAGTTAAATGTTAAGTTATTAAACTCTTGACTCTTAGATTCATCCAAATCGAATCCGCAAGACTTGAAGACTTTTAGGATCAAATGATAATAATAAGATCTAAAGTCTTCAAGTAACATCTCGCGGTCTTCATATTTAATAAACTTTCTATAAAACTTAAAGCAGAAATTATATAAACGGTCTTTTAATAAGATATTTGTTGGTTGAATACTTTTGAAAGACATTTTTACTTTAGAAACTTCTTTGTAAAAATGCGTATTCATAATAAATCTTAATTTTCTAAGTAATCTATTAATTTTATTCAGTGCAATATTTACATCATCAGCATCTAACACTTCAATATTATTTTCAATTGAAGGAATTAATGAAACATAAAATTCTTGATATTTGGATAATTCTTTACTTAAAGTAGTAATTAACATACCAATAAAAACATTCTCATAAATTTTAAGTTCGTCAGTATATTGATAATAATGTACATTTTCAGGAACCATCTCCGCATCTTGTTCTTTCCAAAGAATAGGTTCTTTAACAACTTGGTTAAATGCATCAGATGGTATGCTTCCTGCAAGTTCTGCACGAATAATAATATCTTCACCACGATTAGATAAATGTGGATGAGAAATAATTGAAGAGATTACACTTAAGATAAATGATACTTCATCGAAGAATTCAATATCTTTTTCATATGACACATCTTGTAAAGATGATAATGTAAGTGAATCTAAATTATTAAATATGGATTTAATATTGTTATCTTTATGATAATTATTAATCAAATTAATAATTTCTTTTAATTTGTTTTCTTCGATGATTTTCATATTATTACAACCTTCTCATTAAACTTTGAATAGTTTTTTCACTACGTTTTAAAACAGATGCACCGTAAGTTTTTTCAATTAAAACAAGAAGTTCTTTTAAAGCACCTTTAACATATTCTTCAAAACGACCTTCTAGTTTATAAATAACTTTACGTGATAATAAGAAGTCTAAAGCATCTTCTTTTGTACCACCACATGCCACAAAAATAGGCACTAGGTTTTCAATTTGATTTAAGATACGGTTACCGAATGTAAGATCAAATTGTTCATAAATATAATCAGTGATCTTAGTGAATTTAGCAAAATCTGCTTCATTCATACGGTTAGCATCTTCACTTTGTGCATTTTTATAAAGTGATTGAAGATAAGAATTACCAATAGTAATTGTTGAAACTTCTTCATTTACTGTAAATGCATCATTACGATTATCGAAATCGATAGAAATTGCACGGTCATATACTTTATCAGTAATAGTGAACGTTGAGTCATCCTTATTAGCTGTACCTACAAAATATGAGTTATTAGGAATTTGAACAATACCATTTTCTAATTTTGCAGGTGGGATAAAGTTATATGGAAGTTGCATAATCTTTAATTTCCAGTCTTCTTCTGGATATTCTAGAACAGATAGGAAATCTGCAAAGTAATATTCAACACGCGAGATGTTCATTTCATCTAATACGAAGAAATGAGGAACATCTGGGTTGTAATTAGCTTTATATAGTTTAATTAAGAATTCACTTTCAGTATAAGTCTTAGAGAATTCATTAAAGAAACCAATAAGGTTAGTTTTGTCACGCCAAGTTGCTTGAACTGGAATAAATAATACTTCAGCATTAATAAATTTAGCAAAATAACGTGGTAAACTTGATTTACCAGTACCAGATAAGCCTTCTAAAATCATAAAGTGAGAAGTACCTAAAGCACTGATGAAGAAACGAATTGTATCTAGTTCAAAATATAATTTTTCTTCTTTTGCAAGATAATTTCTAAACTTAACACAAATTTCTTCTAAAGTTAATTGATCAGATTCAATATGATCAATTGCAAATCCATCATAATCAACGTCAACTGTTGATAATGCTGGGAATACTTTTTCTCTATCATCAAGTTCTTCTGCTGCACGAACAACACTTTCTCCACCAGCTCCACCACTGCCTCCTGCACCACCTACACCAGGAACACCTGCTGAAGCTTGTGCATCAACATTAGTATCAAAACTACCTGTAACATCTACTTCAGGATCATCTTCTTCTAATACTTTAATTTCTGTATTATCTTCAAATGCCTTAAATGGTTTATCAATAAGTAAGAAGTTTACAACAAACATAATTACTCCACCAAATAATGCAAATAATACAACATAAATAATAGTAGCAAGAATTAAAGATTGACCAACATAAAGTAGAACTAAACTGATATTATCCCAAGTTAGAGGTTTTTGAATTAAAATACCAACACCAACTGAAATAGCACCACACGCAAGGAATGATAAAACATAAGTTAAAATCATCTTTACGCCATAAACTTTTTTGTTAGTTACGATTGCATATCTTCTTTCATATAAGAATACTGCAGCAAATACAGCAACGTATAATGCAACAAGTACTAGGCAAATAAAGCCAGAAATACCACATTCTATAACTTTAAAGTTCAATCCTTTTCCCATTGCAGCAATAGGATTTTTACTGCTTACAAATGAATATGTACCTTCTAGACACATACCAACAAAGATTAAAACAAAAGCAAAGAACACGGTTAAAGATATTGCAATCAAATCTTTTCTTGTATAATAGGGTTTTTTCATAACACTATTCTCCCTGTTCGTCTTTTTTAATACATTCTTCTTCCACAACAACACTTAAGTCATCATTTGTCACTTCTTTAATCATTGTGTTAGAAGATTTTTCTAAGTAAGGCCCTTCTTTAATTTCATCTTTTAAGACAAATTCACCATCTTTGAAGTGATAAGCAAAGCCTTTGTAATAAATAACTTCAGAATAAGCTGCTTTCATTGATTTAACATCATTACCTTCAAGTAAACCAAGAGCTTCTTCCAAATAAGTAATTCTTTCATTTTGTACTTTATTTATTTTCTCTGACAATCTATCAATCATCAATAAACAATATACAAGTGAAACAATAGTTATGATTCCAGCATATGATTGAAAGAATAATACAAACATACCAAGACTATCAATCTTTTTACCGGTATATCTTCCAATAACATCACTAAATACTGGATGATATGAATCGCTTGTCTCTACAGCATCTCCTCTAGTTTCATACTTTCCATCTGACTGAATTGATTTGATACGATGGATAATGTTTGTACCTTTATCATTCACGAACGCAATAGTATCATATCGTTTAAGGTCAGATGCGTTGTCAACTTTTTCAAGGATTATAATATCATATTTTTGAAACTGATCATTTAAGTTATTAGTAACTAAATAGTCATTAGTTTCTGCTTTATAACTCATTGATCCAGATGCGACAACCATAACTGTTCTATCACCAATCATTATTGCATTATTAGTGAATCGACTGATTAAAGAAAATATAAATACTGGAACTACAATAAATAATGTCATGTAGAAAAAGACATCTTTTATTGTACCAAAAATTGCTTTTCTTCTTTTTACACTTTCTTGTCTTTCATATATTACTTCATCTATTAGTTCAATGTCTCTTTTACCAGACTTTAATTCTTGAATAGACATTGAAGCATAATTACCATAAAGAATTGTAAATATTGTTGCAAAACTAAATATTCCAATGAAAGTAACTACTAGAGAAATAATTTCTGTAGATTTCATAACTATCTAATTATTAGTTACTCTTAGCTGTGATTACAACTTTAAATACTGGACCTTCATCAAGTTTATGATTTTCAGCAACAGTATCTCTTGCAGCTTCATCAGTACCTGCAGCAATCATTTCATCAGCATAACCATAAAGAACTGCTCTGAAATCTTGTAATTCTTTCTTACAATCAGCATCAGAAATAGCTAAACCATCACCATCTAATGCACTATCGTAATAAATACCAGGGTTTTTACCGTTAAATTTAGCACCCCAAGTGAATGAAATTTCAAATTCAAATCCCCATTCACCAGAACCATTTGTATCCCAACCAGTAAGCTTAGAAGCAGTACCTTCTTTAACTTTATCTCCATTTAATTGGATTACTTCCCAAGTTGCACATTCTGGTAATACAATATAACCAGCATCAGCAGCTTTTTTAACTGATTCAGGAATAAGAAGTTCATAAGTTAATTCACCTAAATATTCAATAGGTGCAATTTTACCTTTAACTTTAATAGTTAAATTTTCTGACTTAGCTTCTTCATCATCATATCTTACACGCCCAGATTCATCCTCAGCAAGTGGTTCAAAACTAAAGCTATCTTTAGCAGAAATAATAGCAACTTCAGAAATTGTTAAGCTAGCATCTTTAACAACACCAACAGTAACATTTCCTTGTGCATCATCATTAGTAGCATTAGTTGACATAACCCATGCAGCAAAACCTGTAGAAATTAAAGCGATAGACATGAAAACTAATAAACCAAATAAAATAATTTTTCTCTTATAAGAATTCTTTGTTAATCTAGCCATAATTTTCCAGCCTCCTATAGATAATGTTAAGCAGTTGTAGCAGTAACTGTTACATTATAATAAAGTGATTGAATTTTTTGAATTAAATCAAGATAGTAATAAGCATCATCACCCCATTCAGCTGCAGTTTTTCCTGTATTATAGAAAACATACGGATTAAGATTATTAGTTGTATCACCATCGCCAGTAATAGCTGGATCAGATGGAGTATAACAAACAGTTCTATTTTCATCAAATGCTTCACCCCATGCGAATACGATAACTACTTCATAAGTTGCAGTATTCGTAGTAGCACTCACAAAATTAACAGTTAATTCACTTTCAGGAACTGAAATTGCTTTAGCTGTTTTAGCAGCTTCATATGCAGCAACAGCTTCACTAGTATTATTACCAGTTTCATCACCAACTTTTGCTAATGAAAAAGCAGCTTCAACAGTTACAGCAGCAGCCCAAATGTCTTTAGTAGTACCAGTTAATGCACTATTAGATGTTAATGTAATTTCAAATGTTGCAACTAAATTTTCTTTATTTTTTTCATCGTTTGTTAACCAAGCACCTGGAATATCTGTGGAATTATTCATTCCAAAATGAATTTCTTTTAAAGTAGGTACTGATACAAATGAGAAACGTTCATCAGAAACTGTATCTACAGTAATATTACCTGTAGCAGTTGCAGTGTCGCCTGAGCTAATAACCCATGCAGCAAAACCTACACCTACTAATGATAAGCAAGTTAGTAAGCATAGAATCATTGTTAAACTTTTTCTTTTCATAATAATTTCTCCTTTATATTTAAGTTTTAAGTGAAAATTTTTGTGTATACATTCTTCTCACTTTACTTTCATATTATAACAAATTCCCCCTTTTTAGTCAATTACGTGTGAATATTCGACAATGTAATGTGAAAGTATGAAAATTATTTTTTATTTTACTTGATGATTTTTTCCTTTATATTATGATAAATTTGACTATTTATGTAAGAAGTGGTATAATAGTTTTGAAAGAGGTATTAGCTATGCGAGTAGGTAAATGGGATGATAGTTTAATAGAATTAGAAATCACT
>JAZOLP010000046.1:0-2259 GCA_045653225.1 Bacilli bacterium | reverse complement strand
TTGTTATTCCTTCTAAAGATGTATTAATAAATGATATTATTATAGTAAAAAAAGGCGATATTATTCCTGTTGATGGAAAAGTTATTGAAGGTAGTGCATCAATAGAAGAGGCTAATATTACTGGTGAAAGTATGCCTGTCTTAAAGGGAAAAAATGATGAAGTGTTCTCTTCAACTATTTGTATTACTGGTTATTTAAAAATTAAAGCTATCAAAGTAGGTAATGATACTTCTATTTCTAATATTATTAAGTTAGTTGAAGAAGCTAGTAATTCAAAAGCTCCTATTAGTAAATTAGCAGATAGAATATCTGGTATTTTTGTTCCTATTATTATATCGATAGCTATAGTTACTTTTATTGTTTCATATTTAATTTTAAGAGATTTCGAATTGGCGTTTAATTTTTCAATTAGTGTTTTGGTAATTGCTTGTCCATGTGCACTAGGTCTTGCGACGCCTGTTGCAATTATGGTCGGTACTGGAAAAGGTGCTGAAAATGGTTTGTTAATTAAAAATGCTGAAATACTAGAAAAAGCTCATTTAGTTAAAACTGTAGTATTAGATAAAACCGGTACAATAACAGAAGGGAAACCTAAAGTAACTGATTTAATTTTAATTGATAAGACAGTTGATGTTTTAGCTATTGCATACTCATTAGAAATCATGTCAGAACATCCTTTAGCTTTTGCTATTTGTGATTATGCTCGTAAAAAGTATAGTGAAATTTATGATTGTGACTCTTTTAGTCAATTAGATGGATTTGGTTTAATTGGTATAATCAATAATGATGAATATTATATTGGAAATGATAAAATCTTTAATGATTACAATATTAATAATCCTAATGTGAATTATAAGATAGATAATTTATCTAAAGAAGGTAAAACTGTAATTGTTGTACTTAAAAATAAAGAAGTTGTTGGTCTTATTGCAATTAAAGATGAAGTTAAAGTAACATCGAAAGAAGCTATCCAAGCTTTAATTAATAAAGGAATTAAAGTTGTTATGTTAACTGGTGATAAATATGATACTGCTAAAGCAATTGCTTTAGAAGTGGGGATATCAAATGTTATCGCTGGAGTACTACCTATAGATAAACAAAATATAATTAAAGACGAAATAAATCAATGTAATGGTCTTGTTGCAATGGTTGGTGATGGTGTTAACGATGCTTTAGCTTTAACAACTGCTGATTTAGGTATTGCTATTGGTGGTGGTAGTGATGTTGCATTAGAATCTAGTGATATTGTTTTATTAAGAAGTGATTTATTAGATGTTTTAAATGTTATTAATTTAAGTAAAAGAGTTTTATATACAATTAAAGGTAATTTGTTTTGGGCTTTCTTTTATAATTGCATTGGAATTATTTTAGCATCTGGTCTTCTTTATGGATTTGGTATTAAACTTAATCCTATGATAGGTTCTTTAGCAATGTCTTTTTCAAGCGTATTTGTTGTAACAAATGCTTTAACTATAAATTTATTTAAAGTTGAAACAACAATTAAAAATAAAGAAACAAAAGTCGTAGAAACTAAAAAGGTTACATTATTTGTTAATGGAATGATGTGTGAACATTGTGTAGCTCATGTTAAAAATGCTTGTGAAAAGGTTAGTGGTGTTGTTTGTGCAATACCTTCATTAAAAGATAATAATGTTGTCATTGAATATATTGGTAATATTAATTTAGAATTAATTATTAACAATATTGTTCAAGCAGGTTATGAAGTTGTCACAAAATAATAATTTATTTGTTTTAAAGTAAAGAGGTGATTTTAATGAAAAGAATGTTTATGTTTCTTATAATTGGTATAATAGTGATAAGTCTTTTCTCTTGTGCAAATTATGAGGATGTTTTACCAGATGAATCAGATTATGCATTATGGGATGGAAATTATATTTACCGTGGTATTTATCGTTGTAAAACAACAGGTGAAGATGAAAAAGTAATTTTCAAATATATTTCATATAATGATACAAAGTATTATTTTAATTATGAAGTATATGAAGAAAGTTATAATTACATATACTATAATAATGATATTTATTTTGCGTTTAATACTAAAAGTGATAAAGAAATAAATGATTATGATAGTTGTTTTATTGTTAAATATTCTACAAAAGATAAATCATATGAAGTTTTATATGCTAATACATATGAATCATTACCTCTTACAATTAGTAAAGTTGATGATGAGAATGTTTATATTTCTAATGGTATTTATAGTTCTTTGACAGATTTATTTATTGTAAATAAAGCGTC
>JAZOLP010000045.1:0-12442 GCA_045653225.1 Bacilli bacterium | reverse complement strand
CGTCTTCATAAGACTTGATGGATCTAATAAAATCTTCATCTATACCTAATAATTTAATTAATCTATTCTTTATTTCTAAAAATCTTTTTTTATAAACATCAAGAAACCAAACAAATTCCTTGACTTCCTTTTCTACCATTTCTTTGAATTGATTTTCATAGGGTTTACCAATATATTTTCTAATTAATTTTTCTCTTCTTTTATTTGATACCAAACAAGAACTTTCGCGGTAATAAAGCTGTAAACAACAACTTTTGATTTGATTAATTTCATTCACCAATTGAGCCATTAATTCGATTTTATCCATACGGTCTACACGGTTCTTCCAGGCATAACCAACTTCAAAAGTAGGAATACCAGAATACTTTAAAAAACTTTGACGATTTAAAGTCAATTGATTATTAGCTTCAAAATAAAAACGTTTACTATGATCCAATTTTTTTCTTAAATAATCTCTTTTTTCCTCCATTTGATGATTATAAACAACCGATTCATTCTTTTCTTCATGGAAATTATTCAAGAAGTTTTCATCCACACCATCAGCGAGATCATGCTCAACATCATCGCCATCATCCATATCATCTTCAACAGGAACATTAGGATTACGGTTTTCACTATCATCGTTAGGATTAAATAATTCAGTTGTGCAAGATGAATCAAATTCTTCAATAATATCGTTAGTATCAAATAAGGGTCTAGATTCAGAGGTTGAAGGATTTTCATTAATACGAGTAAAAGTAAAAAGATTGTTACTAGTTTTATTAACAACATCCTTTACATTTTTTTTCATAACACATTCTTCATCTTTTCCAATATTTAAAATTCTATTTCTTTCACGATATTCCATTATTAACTTTTTTCTAATACACGATTCCTTTAAAATAAATTTACTAGGGTTTCTATAAAACTGTTTTTGATCTCTATAATAATTATCAAAAAATCGTTTAGAGTTAGGATTTTCTACACATTCTTCACATAAAGTTTCAATAATAGGTAAACAATTATAACTATTGAAAGAGTGATATTTATCATATTGAAATCTTTTTCTTCACTTTAAACATTTATAAACCATAGTAAACTTACCTTTTTGGATTAAACAATTAATTAAATAAACAATAGAGAATTAAATAAATAAAAACTAAAAAATAAATCTTTGAATTTTAAAAAGAGAATAAACTAAATTTAATGAATGAATTTAATTAAATATGATTGGTCAATTAAAATAAATTAAAGTTTAAATAAATTAAATCATATGATCAACCTTATTTAACCAAAAAAGTATAAATAGACGTGAATGTACTACAATTTGTATACAAGTTTTATCCCTATTGGATAATTAAATTATTTTATACAATTTAATAAAAACTAATAAAAACAAACAAAAAGATTAGAATAAAATATTTATATAATAAGAAATAGATCAGGTTAATAAAAATGGCTTCCTGGAGAAATTATTATAAAAGAAGATATAAGAGATATTATAAGAAAAAGTATGGTAGTAATTATACCAAAAGAAGTTATGGTCAAATGAAAGCTGCCAAACAACAAGCTGATCAAGCTTCTTTTGTTATGAATATTCCATCACAGCTTAACGTTAAAAATGTTGAAGGAACTTTACCCAATGGAACTAAAGTTGAATTAGGTACTTTTCCATTAAATATTTACGATTTACTTCGTAAAAGTGAATTTTATCAATCTTATGCTAATATGTACGATGAATTTAAGATTGATAATATCAAAGTAAAGTTAATTCCAACAAAGTATAACGTTACCGTAGGTGATACAAATAATGCTGGATATCAATCATTTACTGTTTATACTGCTTGGGATCGTACTGGTTTAAACGGTAAACAGTTATTCTTAAGAGCTGATGGTCTTTTCAATAACGCACCAATTGAAGTAAACAAACCAGATGGTCCTAAAAACAAAGATTATATTGGTAAACCTGGTGATTATGATGGTCTTTATTGTATTGTAGGTTCTGATATTACTACCTACTCTAGTGCTGAATCTAGACAAGTTAGTGTTGGTCAAAACTCAAGCATTGTTCGCTGGTTAAAACCAAAAACACTATCTGAAAAGAGTCAATGGATTAGTACTAGTCAATTAAGACCATGGTATTATCAATACTCGGCTCCAGATGCTGCTTTTAAATATATTCCTACCTCGGATGACAATACTTTAATAAGTACCATTGGACAATTAAGCAATCTTTATGATCGTTCTATTGGTCCAGTATTATCTAATTATTCTCCAGCTATTGCTAACAATCCATGTTTCTTGGAAGAAGATCCAACTATCAACTTCAAACCAACTCTCCTTGTAGGTTTATATCCAGCTGATCCAGAAGAGGTTGATACTCCAAGAACTGTTTACTTTAATCTTGAAACTGAAGTTTCTTGTACTTTCCGTGGTTTACGTAAATCTAAAGTAGTGTAAGTATAATAATTTGTTTTTACATTCAGATAAATACAATTATTATTGCAATATATTATATAATAGCTTACTTAATACCAATAAATACTACTAATGTATTTAATTATTATTTATACTGTTTTATTTTATTGGGATTAACCATTTTATTTTAATTTGTTTATTTAAAGTACTACTGATACACGTATTATAGAAACTGGTTCACAACAAACACCAACTACTCCAGTCACTCCAAATACCGTCACTGTTCAAATCAATAAAGATCAATTAGATGTTGTTATGGAAGATGCCTCTACCAAAGCCGTCACACGTTTTGGTGAAAAAGTACTCCCAGAATGGGGAGATCTTAATATTAACTTTGCTTCCTTACCACCACCAGAAAACTGTACTATCCTTAATCCATCGGGTTTAAGTTATGCCACCAATCTTAAAATTCAACTTCCATTTGGATCCGAAGCTACTCCTATTGAACTAGCTGGTGTAAATGTAGCATTTTCATCACTTGTTCCAGAAAATGATGATCAAGGTAATCCAAATCCTAATGCCGGTGAAATCGTTAAAAAAGAATATTTATTTGAATTTGGTGGAGAATACAATGGAACTGAATATTGGCAAGGAGTAACTAGAGCTCAAATATTCCACGCTACAAAGAATTTAAGAGATGGTCGTTCAATTCAAACTTTGGTTGCTAATTTAACTATAGCTGCTAACCGTTTCATTACTTTATTTAAAATGTCTACAGCTAAAGTAGGAGCTTTTGAATTCTGTACTGTCTATAATAATTCTGGTTCTGATTCCAATTTCATTGTAGAATTACCATCCGATACAGATACTAGAGGATGGGGATGGTTAAAATCTCTTTATAACGGTTTATGTTTTGTTAATAATTGTATTGATAAAGTCGATGAATATACCGGTGGAACTTTAGGATATATACCATTTGTTGGTGACATCTATACTACTGTTAGTACTGTTTCTCATACAGTAGAAGCTGTTGCCGCTCCAGTTATTAATTTAATTGATTTAGATACCCAAGAAGCTAAAGCTAGAAGAGCAGAAACTAAAGGATTGGAACATACTGGTCCAATATTTACTCTTTACAATTCTAGACGTGATGGTGAACCAGATTGGAATGATCCAATTTCACCAACCGATAAATACGAACTTTCAGATGATTATATGGCATCCTTTGACGGTGAATTCTTTGAACCAGAACTTATTGAAGAGAATAGAGTTAGATTACAAAATCGAATGGATACCAATTAATTAAATAAACAAACAAATTAAAATAAATAAACAAATTAAATAT
This sequence comes from Bacilli bacterium, assembly GCA_045653225.1. Taxonomy (GTDB): domain Bacteria; phylum Bacillota_I; class Bacilli_A; order ML615J-28; family CAG-313; genus UBA1737. The sequence goes on along the minus strand of JAZOLP010000045.1, from coordinate 8,700 downwards.
AATAATTAATCCCTAAACTAAAACAAAACTATAAATAAACCATTTTCATTATTTATAAATTATGTGTATTAATAATTGTTATTATTTTATTCTATTAATTTTAATAGTAATTCTTCTGAATCTACTACTGCTATTGTTCCATCTCCATCTACCGATGTCAATAATGAATCATTAGATGTATTTATTGACACCTTTCCAACCACAAGAACTTATACAAAGAATGATCTTAGTCCAGGTAAAACAGGATTTTTACCAGTCTCTATTGAAATTGATGGACCTAATTTCCTTACCTATTATTCTGATGAATTAGGTAATTTATATGAACAACCAATTACTCACAATGGTAAATACAAGATCGTTCCTTATGAATCTAATCCTTCAGGTGATCCGGATCAAGGATTTCCAATTGCTGGTTTCCTTCCAAAATATTTAGCTAATCAAGCTAGTGGTGATTATGATTTAAATATTCAAATCCCAAACAGTGGAGGTGGTGATACACAACCTCCAGAAATTACTCCAAATACTTGTTATTTCGGTATTGATAATGAAGTAGTAGAATATGTTAATTCTGAACTGAGACCTGAAGAAGAACGTGGTACACTTAGACTTCCATCTACTGATGCAGGTTTAATGCAAAAAGTAGATTTTGATATCGGTAATAAAAATTATGCCACTGAAGTCGCTATTGATTTATCTGGTATATCTTTCCCTGAACCAACTATCGAATCTAATCTAGCTGTATTAGATATAACTCCAGCTGTATTAGAATTTGTTAACAACAACCCCCAAGGATGGGGTGAGGATTTAGCAGGTAAAATTACTTTACCAAATGAATGGCTTAACGCTTTAACTGATTACGAAGATAATGGTAAAGGATATGCTACAAGACTTGTCATTAATGTTGGTTCTTTAAAAGGATTCTTTAATTTAGATACAAACACAAGAAATATTTCACAAAACGGTACATATCAAATCGGTAATTTTGATAATAACGCAGAAGATATTGAAATCGAAAGACAAAATAATAGAGGAATGTCTATTAGATTAATCGAAGATGGAGAAGAAGATGGAACAAAAAGTGAAGGTGATACTAAAGATGATCCAACACCAACACCAAATCCAAATGCTAATTACACTATGGGTACTTTTACTGTTAATGTTCAACCAAGACTTGAAGATAAAACAGTCACGGTCACTACTACTGATGGTACTCAAACTGTTTCAGCTAGTACTGGTTACGATGGTTTAGGAACGGTTACTATTAATAGTAATGTAAGTATACCAAAAACATTAGTAAAATACATATCTTGGTGTGAAGGACTTAATTCGACAAACAATCTTTCACCAATGGTTTATCCAAATACTTCACCAAAAGAACATACAATTTTTAATATAAAAGAATATTTAACCAATGGTAATGGTTATCGTTGTATGGCTACTGGTAGCGGTAATTTTGTATCCCCTGGAAGTTCATATTTCTATATCCAAAAAATAAGTTTTGGTTTTAATATAAATGATTATGGTGGTGAAATGGGAGAACAGCCCAGTGCTCCTGGAGCTGATGTAACTTATACAGATTGTTGGTTAATCGGAGCACAAAGGCAATATTCAACAAACCCATCAAATAATTTATCTTTCTATGGAAGACAAGAAGCAGAAGATAAAAGAATGATTGTTTTCGAATATAATATGACACAAATCGGTTTTTCTGGTATCAGTACTAATTGTATCTGCCTTGATCCAAATAACCATTATATCACAAAACTTAACTATGAATCAGGAGGTGATTCAATCAATCAACCATGGGCGTTATTACCAGCTAATTTATATGATTTCGATTTTGACTTTGATGAAATATATAACAGTTTACCTGAACTTCCAAATAATAGACCATAATTAACATAACCAAATAAACAAATAAAATAATTAATAAAATAAATAAATAAACTTAAAAATGTTTATATTATTTTTATCGTTTTTTTTATAATTTTGTGTATATAGGTTGAACCTGAGATTGATGTCGATAATTGTGAATTAGAGGTTGATAAAGTAGATACGTTTTATATTTACCCAGATCAAGGAAAATATTTCGATTTGTTCATCGTCGATAACACTAAACACGTTTCTGGTAATGTTGATACATCAATAAGTATTAATGACATTTTTGATAGATTTGAAGATGAAGTTTTTATCAGAAAGATTATCACACCCGAAACAGGTGACTATGCAATGGAACAAGCTGTTTGTAAATCTTTTCTTTTAAATTATCAAGATACAATCACTCAAAATGGAACATACTTTAAAGCTATCGAACAACAAGAATTTAATAGAAAATATTCAGGTTTTTATGGATTTAATTTGGATATTAATGTACAACCAATTCTTGAAGATAAAACTATACCAATAACTACTAATGGTACTCGAACTATTACTCATGGTTCTAATTACGATGGATTAGGAACAGTAACTATTAATACAACAGTACAACCAAGACTTGAAGATAAAACAGTCAATATTAATTCAAGTGGAACCAACTATATTACAGCTAGTTCCGGTTATGATGGTTTAGGAACAGTAACTGTTAATACAACTCTTCCAACACCAGAAACAATCGAATTACAAGACAAAGTAGTACCCATAACAACAAATGGAACAAAAACAGTTACCTGCGACGGTGGTTACAATGGACTGGGAACTGTTACTATTAATACTCAAGTAAGTATACAAAAAATAACAATCAACTCTACTTCTCCAGTAATAGAATTTCAAAAACTAAATAGTGGTGATCAAATCCAAATGCAAGCAAATATCAAATATTTGACGATATCAAAGGATGATTTTAATAACAATTATATAGGAATGTTTACAGCATCCACTTCATCAAATCTTGTTTTACTTAATGATACTGGTTACGAATGTTTAATCGGTCAAACGTCATCATACAATTTAGATTTACTTTACAATTCAAATATCATATTAAGTGCCAATGTTCCAAGAAAATCTGGTTCTGGTACTGGCACCTTTAAAATTGCTGATATTAAAAGTTTAAAATTACAATCCGATTATTTCGATATCCAATTATCTTAATCTTTTATATGTTAAAATTAAAATTATAAGTAAATAAAAATTAAATAAATAAACAATTAACATTTCTTCTATTGTTTATATTTTACTATTTACCAATTTGTGTTTATAGGTTAAACCAAGACTCCAAAACAAATCTATAGAAATTGATTCTGATGGTACTCAAACATTTAGATGTGATTCTGGTTATGATGGTTTAGGAACAGTTACTATAACAACAGCTGTACAATCAATCTACCCTCAGAGTGATATTAATATACGTTACGCAAAATGTGAAACTACAGATTCTCAAACAACAGATATTTCATTCAGTTATGATAGATTAAACGAAACAGGAAAAATTGCTAGCAATGAAACAAAATTCTTTTTAATTTATAAACGAGAAGATAGTAGACTTGATACAATTTATTATTATAAAATAATATCAATCAAAAATGTTTCAAATAATGAATTAACATTAAATAACTTCACTTTCAGTGAATATTTAAATGGTTGGGATATCATGCCTTTATCACAAATACCATCTAATTATTCAACTATAACATTCAAAAATCAGTATAGCGGAGGTATATTAACAATGGATAAATCTGTTACACCTCCTTTCAATATTGATGAAAACAGTATAAACACATTAAGAATTTTGAATTTCGGTACAACTTTACTTAATGGGGGTATTCAAGGTTCACCTGGATTTCTTGATTTAGGAACATATTTCTATGCCACTTTCATTGATCTTTATTATGGTGCAGAAAATCTAAAACAACGTATACAAATCCAAGATTTCACTAAAATAAATGACGAAGATGATCTCAACGAACAAATCCCTGAAGGTAAATTAGTAATAATGACCGAAACGTTCTCTATTGGTGACAACGAAACAAAGTTCTGGTTCTTCCGTGATAAAATAATTAAGTCTTTTTTAAGTGTTACTGATGATTACTATTATTACGAAATAACTGAACCAGAAGGTCATTTTCATCATTTCTTCCCTGGAAATAACACGATCTTTTTCCACACAAATCCCATCTACAAAGACGATGGTACATTTCCTAACAATCATGTGGGTTACAGATATTACATTAATTGTATATATCCACAACAATAATAAACACAACAAATCTAATAAACAAACACAATAATTTATAAAATAAAATAAATAGAATATTTCGTCCATCATATTTATTAATAGCCTTTATTTATATAAACATTTATTTTATACCAAATATACCATGAAATACATTAAAGAACATATATAAATATAATAATAATTAATCAATAATCACACTCTTTCAATTTCTTATAAAATACATAGTTGTTTAAAAATAAATTTAAAATTACTATTGATATTAATATTACTATTAATTTTAATATTTAAAATATTTTAACAGTTTAATTTTTAAAATATTTCGAAGTGACTGGCACTTTATTCGATGGAACTTTACGAATAGTAAAGTCCAAAGCATCATTAGAATCTACTAAAGTTGTAATAGTTTCTAATGCATCACCTAGGTTAGTATCCAAGTGGCCCATGGAATGGCCATCCTTAGATTTAAAATTTAAAATAGTAGCGCTACCAAAGTCCGTAAAAGGCAAATCCAATTCTCGGGTTACCGAATGATCCACAATATATTCTGTTTGAGTAGCTACATTTCTCAATTCAGGTATTAATTCCAAACGTTCTTCCTGTAATTCTTTTCTTCTTTTTTCCTCTTGTTTCATTCTTTCCTTTAACACTGCAGTTCTTAATTCACGTCTTTTCCTAATTCCTTCTAACTTCTTATACTGACTAGCAATCATAGACTTTGTTTTCTTTTGAATAGAACAAAGATTACGAATTTCATCATAAATCTTATCTTCTTCTTCCTCACTTTCACTCTTGATACGAATAACAGAAGGCTCTTCTACATTAAAGATGGTTTCTCTTCTTTTCCTCCTTAAAGCTTCTAAATACCTGGATCTTCTTGGGTTGCAACCAGTAGACATACTCATTCGTTTTATTTGTTTAATTTAATAAATACGTTTTCAGAATATTAAAAAAGTTGAATTTTATTTCAAAGAAATTTATGTTCTGTTTATACTTTAAAATTTATCTAATATCTAATATTGTATACATTGAATTATCTCCAATCAATACTATTCATATATTACAATATTTCCAATAAAATAAATGGCTGTGTTTAATTAAAGAATTAATTTAAATGTCTAATTATCATATTAATTAAAATTTATACCATTGGTCAATACAGATTAATTAATAACAGTATTAAGCAGTGTTATTTACTTTTTTATTAAAAATTAATTAAAGTTTAATTTACTATATTTAGTAATTTAATGTATTAGTAATACAATTTTAATCTACAGTATATAATATGATTGGTAAGACGGATATTACATTTTAAAAGAAATGTAAAGCAAGGTAATGGAAAGTAAGGAGTGCAGAGATGGTCGCGAAATTTGATTGGTTAATTTCACTCCGGTAAAATGTACGAAGTTTTACAATGTAGTTTAAAATGTAATCTATTTTTATTTCAGTTTTAAAATTAAAGTTTAATTAATGAAATCTTATGTGGATTATACTCTAATTAATTGAAGTTTAATGAAGTTAAAGTTTAATTAACTTAGAGTTTTATATATTTTGAAATAGGTTCTATTTCAAACTCCGACAAAATGACATACAGATTCATTAAAAAAATTTAATGAATTGCTGGTTAATTATCTCGAAGAGATAATGATTCTCTCTGGGTATATAAAGGAGAGAAGGTGACACCTAAATTTTACAATTTATAACATTAATATTATCAAAATTAAAAAATTTTGGTGTCACTTAACCTAACCATGTCTGAAAGACTTAACTTTAACACTGCGCTTATCACTTATCCAAGTGATTTTAACAAACTGCTTACTGCTCAACGTATTACAGAACATTATAAGAATAATGGACTGCTTACTGCTACAACTAAAATAGTTATAGCACAAGAAGATCCAGATGAAGATATTAAGAGAACTCACTTTCATTTATACTGGGACGATGTTAAGAAAAAGTATATAAGAGGAACTAAGTATTACGATATTCCATTGGAATATCCTATCCTTGCTGTTTATATTGGTAAACATCCACAAGAATACTTTGTATTAAACGAATTAGAATCCCAACTAGGTTGGGATAACGGTGCAGAGATGGTCGCGAAATTAGATGATTGGATTAAAGAAAAAGGATATGATAGTTATAAAATATTAGAAGTAGCTCATGCTAATATTAAAGTTAAGAAAGGATTCTATGGAAGTAAGTACGAAATGTTACGTTATGTATTAAAAACTAGACTATTTGAAGGTAGACCTGATTTGAATGTAGATGAAGAATATGAATGGTTATTAGAAAACAAGGAAGAATTGGAAGAAAAGTTAAAGTATTTAATTGAAGAAGAAAATGTCGTTGATCAGTGTAATATTCAAACGGTTGATGAATTAATTTTACTTTTAGATGATTTAAAAAGAAAAAAGACTAAAGAATTGATGAAAAAGAATAAAAAGGTTAATAATAAAAAGAGAGGTAGAAAGTCTAAAAATCATATTAGTCAAGAACTTTTAGAATTTACTGAATTTTTAAGAAAGGCTGTAAATAATGAAAAGATGACGAAATCTGAATTATTGAAACAAATTAAGGCTAATTCTCAATTCTGGTCGTTTTACTGTGGAAACTATTTAAATTACAATAAATTAATTAACGATATGTTTAAAGGAAAACCACCAACTAAACCAAAACGTAATTATGATTTTAAATTCTGGTTACCAAGGAAATTATATGATTATATTATGTGGTTGAATGATTGGGTTCGTCGTTGGAATACTGGTGAAAAGATGGAATCTCGTCCAAAAGGTTTAATGATTATTGGTCCTTCAAGAACAGGTAAAACCAGTCTCATTTCATTATTAGGTGATTTCAGTTACTTTAAAAATGTATGGAATGTTGATAATTGGGAAGGATTAACCGCCTTTAATGTCATGGATGATATGGATGCTGGTGATGAAGGAAGAGGTCTTAGTTTCTGTTGGTATAAACCTTTCTTTGGTGCTCAAGATGCTATTACAGTTACCGACAAATTTAAACCCAAACAAGATATTGTGAATGGAAAACCATTGGTTTGGTTAAATAATTATGATTATAAAGAAACTTTTCAATCTAAAACTGCTCAAGATTATATTGAAAAAAATATGGAAATCTTTTATGTTCATCAACCTTTATATCAAAGACCAGAACCTTTTGAATGGATTGAAGGTCATTCGGATTATGTTGAATTTGATCCAAAGACGACTTGGTATTATCAAAATGTTGTTTGTAAAAAGGAAACTATACCAGAAAATGCTAGCCGTTTAACTAATAATTCAGAATGTATTTTTGTCGATGAAACTGAAAAAGTTATTGAAAAAATGGAAGAAATAGAACCATTGAATTTTAGAAAGGAAAGATTAGCTTCAAGGTCTCCAACACCTGAAATATTAAATATTGTTGAAAGAAGTAGTAACGTCTCTTTATCTGATGAAGAAAGTAATACCACTTTAGCTAGTAATGATAGTAACGAAGATCAAGATGAATTTTTAGGGAGGCCTTCTAAAAGAATTAGAACTGAAGATTCAAGCGTCGAGTCTTCTCCAAGAGAGATATGATTATTCGATATCTGCAATTCTAACCCGTAATCATCGATTAAATACATTATTTTGTAATTCGTATAATTATGATTGGTTGATGAGATATATGAAACGTACGACAAATTTATATGAATTCCGCCAATCATTAGTCGATGAAATCTGCCATAATAATTTCCTTTTAGAAGAGTATAAAAGGAGTGCAATTTCCCAACAAAAGATTAATTCTTTTTTCCAAAAAATTTATTTCTATTTAAACCAAAATTTCAAAAACTATTAATTATTAATAATAATAAAAATGACTCAAGAAGATATTAATATCACTCAAACATTTATAAAGTATGACCAATATGTCCTTATGGATAAATTAAACCAACAAATGGACACACTTATGGGATTACAATATAAATTCTCAAATAACACTAAAAAGGATTATCATAAAAAATATTTACTTGCAGTATTACAAAATGTACAAACTATTTGTGATTGTTTCTTTAAACATAATCTCATTAATAAAGAAGAATTGGAAAAAATCAATGAACATATTAAGATACTCAGACCACTTTTAAAAACTAATGAAACTAATATTTCTGGTATGTCTACAGATGATCTTATTTGTATTTATATCAGTGATCTTATCGATGTTATATTTTTATTAGATATTTATGAAGATGATATCGAAGAAGAAGATGATGATGATGCTGATTTTGATAATGAAAAAATCGAAGAAGAATTAAATAATAAAACGATTTCTGATCACGCATCCATCATTAATATTGAAAACGAATTTAAAAAAAGAAAATGTGATGAACATTAAATAAATATGTATATTTTTATCATGTATTGTAATTAAATGTATTTTATGTATAATAATTAAAAACAAAACAAAAAACAAAATAAATAAAGATTTCATTAAAACACATAAATTTAAAAATAAAATAAACTTTAATTTTTATTATGATTTCATTAAAG
>JAZOLP010000044.1:0-5423 GCA_045653225.1 Bacilli bacterium | reverse complement strand
TGACAGCAATTAAATAATAACCATCTTCACATGAACAAACATAGTATTATTCATTAATATTTAAATTATTTACAAAATCAATAAAATTATCTTGATGTTGACTATAATCTATAACGATTAAAGTAAACTCATTTGATAATTCAACTTTATTTAAAGCCGTAACATGTAAATAATTATCTTTAATATCTTCAAATTTTCTCTTATTTACATAAAATACTTCATAGTCTTCAAAAGGAAACTTCAAGTTTTTCTTTTCAACTAAATGATGACTTATAAAAGAACATACATAATCATTATTTAATTTTAAGTTATTTGATGTTTTCCATTTTTTACATAAATTATCATTAATATAAACATAATCTGTATCTTTCTTAGCTATTAAATAATATAAATCATTTTCATCATATATAGAATTAATTAAAGTTTGATTAAAATTATTCACTTCTAAATCAGTTAAACCATTATAAAGTAATGTAATTGAATTAGATGATATTTCAAAATCATTCAAATCATCCGCATAAATAATAATTGTTCCTATGCGAAGAGAATCTTTTATGATTGGATAAACATATAAATAATTAAATTGTAATGTTTGAATATTCTTCCCTGAATAGATTTCTTCAAGTTCAAAATTGAAATCATTTTTTTGAAATACCGTTGGAAAATCTGTTTCTAAAGTTGCTGCGAGCAATCCTGTAAACATCTTTTCAAGAGGAAACTTTTTTAAATAAATTCTAGGCAATTTAACATCATATGCAAATAATTGATTGCCATCTAACAAATTAGCTCCTATTGAATCATTACGATATTTTTTTCCATAAACAAATATAGTCATTTGTTTAAATTTTATATTTGTTAAATTTTGATAATTTTGTCCTATAAAATCTAAAATAATTTTTCTTTCCATTTTAAAATTCCAATTCAATAGTTACTGGTCCATCACAAATAGGATCTAAAATCATATGAGCTCCAAAAATTCCAGTTTCAACTATCATATCATATTCATTTCTTAAAATGTTATTAAATTCAAGATATAATTGTTTTGCTAAATCAGGACTCATACTATTAACAAAAGATGGCCTATTTCCTTTATTACAATCACCATATAAAGTAAATTGAGAAATAGATAAGATTTTACCATTTACATTTTTAATATCTAAATTCATTTTACCTTGTTCATCTTCAAAAATTCTAAGACCAACAATCTTTTTTGCCATCTTTTTTACATTCTCAATTGTATCAGAATGAGTAAAACCAACAAGTAGCATAAACCCATTATCAATTTTACCTGTAACTTTATTATCTACAGTGCATGAAGCACTTAAAACTTTTTGAACTATAACTTTCATATTATTTAAAAATTCTTTCTACAGAATACATTTCTGGCATTTTATTTAACGCTAGAATTGCTTTATTTAAATCCTCAATACTTGAAACTTGTAATTTAAATTTCGCTAAACATTCATCATTTTTAGTTTTAGATGAAGAAACAGATAAAATAGTAACATTACAATAGTTTAAAGTATTAATCATATCAGCAGTTAAATTTCTTCGATCTCTTGCAAATACTTTAAGGGTAGTGCTAAATACTTTTCCACTAAACATTGAATCCCATTTAACATTTATAAAGCGTTCTTGATCTGATCTTTGCATATTAGGACAACCATCTCTATGAATAACTATCCCATAACCTTTTGAAATATAACCATAAATTACATCACCAAAAACAGGTTGGCAACAATTTCCTAGTTTAACTTGTGCTTTAGGAAGGCCTTCAACATAAACACCAAAATCATTTTTTGATGATTTATGCTCTCTTGTTGAACTAGTATCTTCACTATATTGTTTTAATGCAGTTGCATCATCTAGTTTAACATCAGTGATACATAAAATACGATTTAAAGCTGCTGTTGCAGATAAAGTAGCTTTACCTATTTCACAACATAAATCATCAAATGTTTTCATATTTAATTTAGAGAAAAACTCTTTAACTACTTTATCATCAATAGATTTAATATCATGTTCTTTAATTTTACATGCTTTTTCTAATTCTGCTAAACCATTAGCTATAAAAGTATCTCTTTGTTTTTTATTAATATATGTTTTAATCTTATTTTTCGCATGAGATGTTTTAACATTTTTAAGCCATGCTTCTGTAGGTCCTGCACTTGATTTAGATGTTTTAATTTCTACAACATCGCCAGTTTGAAGTTTATATGATAATGGAACAATTTTCCCATTAACAATCGCACCAACAGTACGATTACCAACTTCTGAGTGAATACGATAAGCGAAGTCTAGCGGCATTGATCCACTTGGGAAATCATATACATCCCCAGTTGGAGTAAATACATATACATTTGCAGAGAATAAATCATCTTTTAATGTATCAAGAGGATCGCTTCCTTCAGAACTTTCAAGTATTGAACCAAGATCTTTGTACCATTTTAACTTTTGTGCTATTTCTTTTTGTTCTTTTTCAGAAGAATATCCACTACCTTCTTTATAAGCCCAGTGAGCGGCAATCCCTAGTTCAGCAACGCTATCCATTTCATAAGTTCTAATTTGAACTTCAAATATCTTACCACCAGGTCCTACTACTGTAGTATGTAGTGATTGATATAAGTTAGGTTTTGGAACAGCAATATAATCTTTAAAACGTTTTGGAAGTGGTGTCCAAATACTATGAATAAGACCTAAAACATGGTAACAATCACCAACAGTATCAACGATAACTCTTAATGCTAATAAATCAAAAATATCATCAAGACGTTTACTTTTAGTAACCATCTTATTATAGATACTATAAATATTTTTAATACGACCTTTAATTTGATAATTATTAATATGATTTTTATCTAGCATTTCTACTAATAAAACTCTCATATTTACAATATCATCTTCCCTTTCTCTTTTCTTAGATACAATATCTAATGAAATTTCATGATAAGTTTCAGAATCAATTGCTTTAAAACTTAAATCTTCTAGTTCTGCTTTAATACGATACATCCCTAGTCGATGTGCTAAAGGAGCATATAAGTCCAAAGTTTCTTTTGCAATACGTTTTCTTTTATCTTCAGGCTGAAATTCGATAGTACGCATATTATGCAATCTATCTACTAGTTTTACTAATATTACACGAATATCTTTAGACATTGCAATAAGCAATTTCTCATGATTCGAAGCTAAAGCTTTTTCTTTTGTACGGTATTTTAATTTACTAATTTTAGTAACACCATCAACTATTTCAGAAATTTCCTGATTAAATTCATCAGTCATTTCATCTTTTGTCATTGATGTATCTTCTAAAACATCATGTAAAAGACCTGCGCAAATAGTATTTGGTCCCGCATTAATAGTTGCTAAAATATATGCAACTTCTAAAGGATGTTGAATGTATGGATCACCAGATTTTCTAAATTGTCCTTCATGATAAGATTTTGCTGTGTCATATGCCTTTGCAATTAATCTAATGTTTTCTTCATTTAAATATTGTCCTGCTAAAGCTAATAAATCTTCTATTGTGTGTGGTCTATCCATTATTTCACCACCTTTCTATTTTTTTTAATAAGGATATTGTGTTAAAGATAAAACATCAATTCCTTTAAATTTTTCTCTTCCTTTTAATTCAGTTAATTCAACTACAAAAGCGCATCCAACAACTTTTGCACCTACAGATTCGATTAAATCAATAGCTGCTCCAATTGTTCCGCCAGTAGCTAATAAGTCATCAATAATTAGGACTTTGTCTCCTTCTTTTACTGCATCTGCATGCATACATAAAGTATTACTGCCATATTCTAAAGAATATTCTTTAGTTATTACTTCACGAGGTAATTTTCCAGGTTTACGAATAGGAACAAAACTAATTCCTAATTCTACTGCAACTGGACAACCAAAAATAAAACCTCTTGACTCAGGTCCAACAATTACATTAGCACCTACTTTTTTAGCATAAGCAGCGATTTCATTAGTTATAGATTTAAACACTTCACCATTAGATAATAATGGTGTAATATCCTTAAATGATATTCCTTTAATAGGAAAATCTTCTACAATAGCAATATAATCCTTATAATTCATTCTATTTCTCCCTTATTTTAAATTGCTTTACATTATATTATACCAAATTATAAAACATAATTAAAGTAAAAAGACTAAACAAATATTTTATTTCATAAACTTTAATAGCTTTTTAATAATAGAAGGAGAAAAAATGAAAAAAAATAAACTTTTAGCAAATACTTTAATAATAATATCAACTAGTTTTATTGTGAAAATAATAGGTATGTTGGGTAAAATTATAACAACTAGAACATTAGGGATAGAAGGGATGAGCATGTATGCACTAAGTTATCCAACATTATTATTGTTCGTTAATATAGCTGGATTTTCAATGAATAATACAATGTCTAAACTTGTATCTGAATCTTTAGTTACCAAACAATATTCGCCTAAATTAATATTAAAAAAGGGAATTTTGATAACATTTAATATTTCTATCATATCTTTAGTATTATATTTTGTTACAATCAAATTCATATGTAATAATTTACTTAAAAATCCAAATTTATATTTTCCTTTATTAATTGGTTCATTTTTAATTCCGTTAGTCGGAATTAGTGACGCATTAAGAGGTTATTTTAATGGATTAAAACAAGTTAAAATTGCATCTATATCTTTACTTTTAGAACAATGTTTAAGAACTTTTTTTTCAATTATTGGGATTTTAATTGGATTAAAATATAATATCATCATAGCAACCGCTACCTTATATGCCGCACTTTCTATTGGAGAAATAAGTTCAATACTATTTTGCTTGTTGAAATTAAGAAAAAACAAACCCATTCATTATACTAATACAAATAATGAGACAACAATAATAACGAAGACAGCATTCGGATTAACTATTTCAAAACTAATAGGAAGTCTTTCGTATTTTCTAGAACCAATAATTTATACTAACATTTTATTATTTTTAAATTATGATTCTTCTTTTATTCATTCAGCTTATACTAAAATAGATGTTTATACAATTCCACTTTTATCAATGATTTCATTTATTCCATTTTCTATTTCAACAGCGATTTTACCTCATATTTCTGAATCATATTCAATTAAAGATTTCGAAAAATTAAACATTTATATTAAAAGAGCTTTAGTTTTAACACTTTACCCTGCAGCGCTAATATTAATAACTATATATTTTTATAATGAAGAACTAATGTATTTTCTATTTAAGACTACTAATGGTTCAATCGAAGCAAAAAAAATATCTTTAATTTTTATATTCTATTATTTACAAATTATATCAACATCAATTTTACAAGCTATTGGCAAAGTAAAATCTATTCTTATAAACTCTATTTTCAATAATATCACAAGATTACTGCTAACAATTGCTTTATCATTTTTTCCTACAA
>JAZOLP010000043.1:0-40108 GCA_045653225.1 Bacilli bacterium | reverse complement strand
TAATGTTTCATAATCTTCTTTACCACGTAAATCAACACCAATAAATTTAGAATTTTCAGTATTAATCAATTCATAAAAGTTTTCTAAATATATATTCCAGTTAGATTCTTCTAAATAAAATTTAACATCGTTATTTTTTTTACAATTACAACTAGATAAAAATATTGATAATAAAATTATAAATAATGTAAATATTTTTTTCACTTTATATTCACCTCTTTTTTAATTTCATCTAACATTTTTAAATCTTCTTTTGAAAGTTCTACTTCCTTAAGTAATTCAGGGCGTACGATTAAAGTCTTTTTTAAAGATTCATATCGTTGCCATTTTTTTATATTAGCATGATGACCAGAAAGTAAAATATCAGGAACTTTATGCCCTTCAAATTCTTGAGGTCTAGTATATTGTGGATATTCTAATAGACCCATTGAAAATGATTCATTAACTGTTGAATCATCTGCGATAACACCACTTACTAAACGTGAAACAGAATCTATAATAACCCCAGCAGGAATTTCGCCGCCTGTTAAAACATAATCACCGATAGATACTTCTTCATCAATATAATTTAAAACTCTAGCGTCGATACCTTCATAATGACCACATACAATAACAATATGATCAAGTCTTGAAAATTCTTCAGCTTTCTTTTGACTCCATACATTACCACTAGGAGATGTTAAAATCTTATGAGCTTTATCAAGACCATCTATAGTTTGTAAAGCACGATAAATTGGATCAACACGAATTAACATCCCTGCTCCTCCACCATACGCATAATCATCTACTGTAGAATGTTTATTACCAGAATATTCTCTAAAGTCAATAATATTTATTTCAATAAGACCTTTTTCCATAGCTCTTTTTAAAATTGAACTAGAAACCATTCCTTCAATAATTTCTGGAAATAATGTTAATATGTCAAACTTAATCATGATCAACCTCTAATAATTTAACAATTATTTTATCTTCTAAAACATCTAGTACATATTCATCGACATAAGGAATAAGAACTTTTTTACCATTAAGTAATTCAATCTCTAATAAATCATTTGAAGGAATTAAAATTACATCACTAACTTTACCAAGTAAATTATTTGTTTCATCATATACGTCAACACCCACATAATCATCCACATAAAATTCTCCTTCTTCAAGTGGTGGAACATCTGATTTGTCAGCATAAACATAAACACCAATGTATTTTTCAACTTCATTAATATCTTTAATATCATCTATAGTAATTAAAATGTTACCTTTATGTACTCTAAAAGAAGAAACTTTTACTACCTTATATGTATTTCGAATTTTAAAATAAATATTTTTCCCAACAGCATAACGGTAATCAACAAAGTCACTTTCACTTTGGATTTTTAATTCACCTTTAATACCAAAAGTATTTACAACTTTACCAATTTCTATATAATTATTATTCATTTTCATTTCCTCCTTGTTCTAATTTTGCTTGTCTTTTGAATAATCTCATTAAACGTAATGAATTAAGAATTGCAAGTAAGGATACACCAACATCTGAGAATATAGCTAGCCATAAAGACATTGAAAAAGCACTATTTCTAAATACTAAAGCAATAACCATTACAATAAATTTTATAGAAAGAGCAAATACAATATTTTCAACAACTTTATGTCTAGTTTTCTTTGCTATAAAATTTAATTCTACAAGTTTATTTAAATCATTTGTCATAATTACAATATCTGAAATAGAAATTGTAGCATCACTTGCAGTATCCCCCATTGCAATACCTACATCACTAGTAGCAATAACAGGAGCATCATTAATACCATCACCAACATAGGCTGTAGTACCACGTTTACTTTTTGTACTTTCTTTTATTTTATCCATGTATTCTACTTTTTCATCAGGTAATAATTCTGAGAAAACTTCATCAATTTGTAACATATTTGCTACATTTTCAGCAATTCCTTTTGAGTCGCCTGTAAGCATATAAGCTTTATTAACACCACCTTGACGTAAGCTATTAATAGTTTCAAATGCTTCTTCTCTTACAGTATCTCCTACAATAACATGACCGATAAATGTTTTTTCTTTAAAAACATAAATTACTAAATTAGGATTAATTAATTCTGGGAAAGTAAGCTTTTCTCTTTTAGCAAGATTAAGTGAAGCAATTAAAATATGACTTCCATTTATCATAGCTCTTGCACCACCTTGTAAAGGTTGGAATTCAGTAATTATTTCAGTTAATACGTTTTCTTTCCCATAGGATTCTACAATTGACTTACCAATCGGATGTTCTGAATAATATTCAGTATAAATAAACAATCTTTTTACATCTTCTAGACGATATCCTTCAGCAGGAATAATTTCACTTATATTAAATTCACCTTTAGTAAGAGTCCCAGTTTTATCAAAAACAATGTTTTCCATATGGTACATTGCTTCAAGATAATTACTACCTCGAATTAAAATACCACGTTTACTAGCAACACCAATCGCACAGAAGAATGAAAGTGGTACAGAGATTACTAAAGCACATGGACATGAAATTACTAAAAACTCCATAGCAACATAAACCCATTCAGTCCATGAAACAGAAGTATTAAAGAAAGAACTAACAATACCAAAAGTTAAAATTAAAGCAGCTAAACTTACAACAATTGGTGTATAGAATCGACTAAATTTTGTTATAAAATTCTCAGCCTTTGATTTATTAATTGTAGCATTTTCAACTAAATCCAAAATTCTTGTCATCATTGAATTGTTATATGTTCTTGTTACTCTAACTTCAATAATATTACCAATATTTAAACTACCTGATAATACTTCATCACCAACATTAACGCTTCGAGCACGAGACTCACCAGTAATATTTTTAGTATCTAAATATGTTTTCCCTTTACATACCTTACCATCAACTGGTATCATTTCACCTTTACCAACAACAATTACATCATCAGGTAAAACTCCTTCAACCCCAACTTCGGAAACTTCTTCACCTAATTTTAATTTAACAGTTTGTACTTCATAGCTTAACAAATCAGCAATTGATTTTCTAGTTTTATTAACAGCAACATTTTGTAAAAATTCACCTAATTGATATAATAACATTACTACTGCGGCTTCAACATAATTTTGTGTAATTAAAGCTCCAATAGATGCTACTGTCATTAAAAAGTTTTCGTCAAATATTCTACCTTTAAATAGATTTTTAAAAAATCTTAATATAATTTGATGACCAATCATTAAATAACCTAAAATTATTAAAAAGATACCAAATAAATTTAAAGTTTCATTTACTTCTTTTAATATTTCAGATAATAAACCTCCAACTAAAAAGACTAAAATACCAATCCAAATAATAACAACTTGAGGTTTTTTGAAAGTCTTTTCAATTTCACTTTGACGTGGTTTACCTTTTTCAGCACTTTGAACAATAATTCTTTCATCAACTTTATGTGCAATTTCAGTAACTTTTTGTTCTAAATTATCAACTAATGATTTATCAGTAGTTTCAATAATAAAACGATATGTAGGGTAATCAACAACAATGCGTTGATGATTTAACTCTTTTTTTGCAATATTTTCAATACGAGTACCACAATACGCACAATCTAAACCATTTAAATATAACACTTTACGATAAACTTCTACATTATCAATACTTACAAGTTTAGCTTGCTTTTCATAAACTCTAATTGCTTTAGTAATTTTATCTTCAAGTTTTTTATAATAATTTTCATGTTTTATTTCAAGTTCAGGCGCATTACACTCAACGATTAGAATCTTAGTTGTTCTATCAATTGAAGCGTTAAAAATCGTATCAATCTTTTTAATTTCATTTACAATACGATTAATACCTTTAACCGAATTCATTTTTATAATTTGATATTTTTTAACTTCCATATTAACACTCCATATGAATTAAGCCAAGCTTAATAATTTCTTCAATATGTTTATCATCGATGTCATATATTACATTTTTACCATTTTTTGTAGCTTTTACTACTTTACTATCTTTTAGAATTCTTAAATGATGTGAAACCTTAGGTTGACTAAGATTTAAATTTTTACTGATATCATTCACATTTGAAGGGTTTTCTAATAAATATATAGCAATAGCAAGTCTATTTTCTTCCCCTAATGCGGAATAGATCATTGTAAGATCATTAATATTTAATTTATTTGTTATTTCCATATTGTTCTCCTAACATATATACATATTTAGATATGTTTATATTATACTACATTATATGATAAAATTCAAAAAAATAGAAAAAAAAGATGCTAAATGATTAGCATCTATTTTTCTAGTCTTCTAAGCTATTGAATTCGATTTCAACAGTTTCTTTGTTTCTAATTGCAGCAGCATGTGCTAAAGTTCTAATTGCCCCAGCAACACGGCCCTTTTTACCAATAACACGACCAAGATCATCTTTATGCACTAAAGCAAATGCTTTAATTTCAGACTCGTTAACTTCAACATTAACAACTACTGATTCTGGATGTGTTACTAAAGGCTTGATTAATCCTGCAATTAAAACAGCATAATCAACTGAGCCCATTTTGCCACCTATTTAGTTTCTTTCTTATCAGCAGCTGAAAGAAGCCCTTGTTGTTTTAAGTAAGTTTTAACTGTGTCAGTAGGTTTTGCACCATTAGCTAACCATTTTTGAACTTTTTCTGCATCAAAATTAACAGTAGCAGGGTTAGTTAAAGGATTATAAGTACCAACTACTTCAATAAAACGACCATCTCTAGGATTACGAGAATCTGTAGCAACGATACGATAGAAAGGACTTTTCTTTGAACCAAATCTTTGTGCTCTTAATTTAACCATAATAATTGTACCTCCATAATTAATTCTATAATATTATAACACTTTTATACAGTGGTGTCAAGTATTTTACCTTGACACTTTCTAATGAGATAAATATTTTATAATACCATTTAAAAAATCTACTTGTTTCCTAAAATTATCTATTTTATCAGCCGTTGTAATCTTTAAATTTGTTTTAATTTCACGTTCAAAACTACTATATGCATTTGGATTATTATTCAAGACAATATACCAATTAGGATGATATCTTAAATATGTGAGATATAAATCATTTGAATATATTTTATTTAATATTTCAGCCTTCACTAATCCCACCAACTATTGTAATTAGCGTTATAAAGTCCAGGGCTTGGTTTCGAACCAAAACTTTGAGTTATTTGTAACACTTTTTGAACCGTATTTAAAGTTTTACTAATAGAATCTGGATTGATCTTCTTTACATATTCAACTATATTTTTGATATTAGTAGTAGTCAACAAATCATCTATTTTTTTATTTCCTAAATTATCAATTTTATCTTCTTTTTTATAACTTTCCCAAATAGAATCATCTTCTCCTAATAACACCCAATCTTCATAAACCGATTGCCAAGTTTTATTTCCACTAAAAACATCATTTTTTATTAACGGATGCTTTCTAACGAAGTCTCTAAATTCATCAATTCTACTCATTTTTTCACCTCTGTTATTAAAATATGAAATTAATTATTTGATGTTACTATTTTGTAACATTTTATTTTATTTATCATATCTTAAAGTAGATAAATAAATTTTATCAAAATTTAGGAGGAATAGCGTGTTTAACAATAATAAAAGGATGTTTAATCCAAACCAATATTATCAAAATCAATATAATCCAATGGAGTATCAAAACATAAATCCCTACGATTTATCTAGATATGATGAACAAATTAATGATTTAAAAAGAATCAACAATGAATTACTAAAAAGGATTAATAGAATAGAGAATTACCTAGTTATTAAAAAAGAATCAGATTCAAGCAACTATTAAAAAAAGAATTAGATTATTTACTTTCTAATTCTCTCATAGTTTGATAAATTTTAATACCTGTTTTATCTTCAAACATTTTATTATAACGTTTTTCAAATGATATACTATTTAACACTTTACGATATGTATGATATGCATTAATCAAATCAGTCTTTTTAACTTTTCCACCTTTACAATATAAAGATATTAAGTTAAAAAAATCAAATATTTTAATTATTTCATCAGTAGTAAATGTTTCATAGTCAATATCAATGGCAATTTGTTCTTCTGTTTTTGCTTTCATATTATCACCCAACAAAATTATATCAAAAAAAACACTTTTTTTCAAGTAATGGGCAAACATAAGATACATATAAACTATTTTAGAATACATTATTAACAAAGGAGGTGAAATAATGTATCAACCTAATTATGGATATGGTTGCTGCCAAACTCAAACAAATACTTGTGGAAATAACTTTGGAGGATATGGATATGCTTTAATCTTAGTATTATTTATTCTTTTAGTAATTATTGGAACAGCAAGATGGTAATAAAAAGGAGCAATAGCTCCTTTTTTTATTATTTATATTTGAACTTTTTTTAATAATATGATATAATATACACATAAAGAGGTGATATTTATGGCAAGAAAAAGAAAAGAAAAAAAACCAGGCATTTTTGCTGAGTTCAAACAATTTATTACACGTGGCAATATTATTGACATGGCAACAGGCGTTATTGTAGCAAGTGCATTTACTAAAATTGTAACTTCACTGACTAACCATGTATTTTTACCATTAGTTAACTATATTGTTTATTTAATTACTGGTGGTAAAGAAGTATTATTAATTTCAGTATTAAATAAACAACCTTATCTAATTTATTCAACAGATGACGCTGGAGTTGTTACATCTTCTGTTAACCCTGAATGTATTTATATAAACTGGGGTATTGTAATTGAAGCAATTATTAACTTTATTTTCATCGCTGCTATTATCTTCATTATTATTAAAGTAATTAATCAAACTCATAAAAAACTAGAAGCTCTTAAAGCTAAAATTAAAGAAGATGAACTTGCTGCTGAAAAAGCTGCTAAAGAAGAAGCTGCAAAACTAGCTGCAATTGAAGCTGAAAAAGCTGCACAAGAAAAAGCTGCATCTGATAAAGTAAAAGCAGAAGAAACTTCAACTAATGCATTATTAGTAGAAATAATTAATTTATTAAATAAATAATTTATTAAAAGACAATCACTGATTGTCTTTTTTTAATTTTACTTCTCTTGAAAAAAAACAAAATTTATAGTATAATATATATATATATCGGAGGTGTAAATATGATTACAATGAAAGATGTTATAAGAGAAGGAAATCCATTATTAAAAGAGAAATCAAAAGATGTTCAAATTCCACTCAGTAAAGAAGATGAACAACTTATGATTGATATGATGGAATATGTATATAATTCATGTGATCCTGAGCTAAATCAAAAATATGATTTACGTCCTGCTGTAGGACTTGCTGCTCCACAATTAGGAATATTGAAAAAAATGATTGCAATTGTTGCACCTGATGAAAACGGAAATGAACATGAATTTGCATTAATTAATCCTAAACTACTAAGTTATTCAGATGAACTAACATACCTAGAAGGTGGTGAAGGATGTTTATCAGTTGATAGACCATGCGATGCATATATTCATAGACCTGCAAGAATTATGTTTGAAGCATATTTTTATGATTTAGAAACAGGTAAATTAGAGAAAAAAAGAATGAAACTAAAAGGTTATCTAGCAGTTGTCTTCCAACATGAATATGATCATTTAAATGGTGTATTATTTGTTGATCGTGCAAATAAACTAGATCCTAAAAATATTCCAGCTAATTCAAAACCTATTGTTTTCAAAGAAGATGAATAAAAGGATAGACTTAAGTCTATCCTTTATTTTTCATTTAATACATATTTTCTAACAGCTGCAGCTAGACCACCTTCTTCAATAGGTCCAGTAATATAAGTTGCAGCTTTTTTTGCAGCAGGAGTGCATTTTTCCATAACTACACTTGTTTTACATAAATTAAACATAGGTACATCATTATCAGAATCACCAAAAGCATATGTATAGTTGATATCATAACCCATGATATCAGCAATTTTTTTAATACCAGTAGCTTTGTTCCTATTACAAGGAATTACATCAGCTCCGAATACCCCCCATTTAAAAAATGTTAAATTAGGAAATACATCTTTAGTTAAATCAATTTCTTCATTGTTTCCTAAAAGCCAGAATTGAATTACTTGATCATAATAAAATGTATCTTCTTCTTTTAGTAGAACATATGGACATGGTACATTTTTATCAAATGAAGCTTTAATATCATCATTAAAATACATTCTTAGATTTCCATTTACAGTTGAAGCTGAGAAGGAAATCTTATTTGTAATCATAAATTTTACTAATTCTTCAACTATATTTTTATCTATACAATCTAAATAAGTTTTATCATTAATTATTATATGTCCACCGTTTGCTAAATTCAATCCTGTAAAATAAGGAATAATATGTTCAACATCATGTAGTGTTTCTCTTCCTCTTCCAGAAGATAAATATAAATCAATATCAGGATGCGTTGATAATTCTTTTAACACATCTATTGTTGCTTGTTCTACAATTCTTTTTTTAGGTGTTAGAAGTGTTCCATCAACATCAAAAAATAATATTTTTTTCATTTTATCTAATCTTTTTAATAGAAACAACAATTAAAGGTTTACGATCCATTTTATTATAAATAAATTGTCCAATACTATTAGAAACTTGCTTTTCAATAAAATTATATTGATTATTTGGGTTTTGAACTAATAAATTATTATATAATTCTGTACTCTTTTCTGATATGACTTGAATTAATTTAACTGCTTTTTCTGGAGTTGCAAAACCATTTAAAGTTACTATAGGTTTATTAAGAATTTGTTTTTTCTTATTAATAAAGAACGTAATACTAACTAACCCTTCATCAGCCATTTTTCTTCTATCTTTTAAAACATTACTATCAACATCTGATAAAGCACTATCTAAATAAACATCTGAAGCTTTAACAGCATCTTTTAATACTTTTGCACCTTTTGAATTAATTTTCAAAACATCACCAGGTGCAAGAACAAAGCAGTTTTCTTTTTCTAGTCCACAACTTAATGCTATTTCTACATGTTTACGTAACATAAAATATTCACCATGTACAGGTACAAAATATTTTGGTTTCATAAAAGATAACATCATTCTAAGTTCATTTTGTGAAGCATGACCAGTAGTATGAGTATCTGTAAGTGGATTATTTTTAATTACATGTGCTCCAGCATGTACAAGATTATTAATATTTCTATTAATAAATTGTTCATTACCAGGAATAGGTTTTGATGAATAAATGATAGTATCATCTGGTAGAAGTTTAATTTGTTTATGAGTACCAGCTGCAATTCTTGATAAAGCTGCTAAAGGTTCACCTTGAGATCCTGTACAAAGAATTGTAACATGTTCAGTATCAATTTTTTTAAGTTCTCTTGCTCTTAAAATCCATCCTTTAGGAGCATCAATATAATTAAGTTTTACTGCGGCTTCAATTGTTTTTTCCATACTATGCCCAAATACTATGACTTTTCTACCACATTCGATTGATGAAGCGATAATTTGTTGTACACGATATACATTGGATGCAAATGTTGCTACAATAATTCTTCCTTCAATTTGATGAAACAAACTATCTAAAGTTTCAGCAATTTTTCTTTCACTAGATGAAAATTCATCTATGTTTGCATTAGTACTTTCAGATAATAAACATATAACACCATCTTTACCAAGTTTAGTCATCTTATCAAAATCTGACATATGGCCAATTGGACTAAAATCAAACTTAAAGTCTCCAGTATTGACTACATAACCATATCTTGTTTTTACAGCAATACCATATGAATCGGGAATACTATGATTTGTTCTGAAGAATGAAACTTTACTATTTTTAAATTCAAAAACATCATCACTTGTATACTCTTCTAAATTATATTCAATATCAGGAAATTCTAATAATTTATTTTGAATTAATGGGACTGCAATTCCTGCAGCATAAATTGTTGGAATTTTAACTTTTTGAAGTAAAAAAGGAAGTCCACCTATATGGTCTTCATGACCATGCGTAATAAACAATCCAACAATTTTATTTTCATTTTCGATTAAATGTGAAAAATCAGGAATAATATAATTTACGCCGTGTACGTCATCATCAGCAAACAAGATACCTGCATCCATTATGATCATCTCATTGTCTACTTCAACAACATACATATTCATGCCGACAACACCCAAACCACCTAATGAATACACTTTAATATTATGTTCTTTTTTAACTGGTTTTTTTCTTTGTTTATATTTTTTATTTTGTTTTGATTTTTCTTTATTATTAGAAGTTTCTAAAGAAACATTTTTATTATTGTTTTCCATAGTTCCTCCTTTCTTATAAATTTTTATATATTAAATTATTTATTAATTTCGTTTTCAAATAAGTGGAAAACCTCTAAAGTTGCTGCAGCATCATGTAACGCATTATGATCTTGAACTTCAAGAGGAGGTTTAGCACCTAATAATTCAAATGCAGCATATAATCCAATATCATTTTTTATACCATAATAATTCTTTATTATTTGCATTAAATTAACATAATGTTTACGTTCAGTAATAGGTTTTACATTATGTAGATTGAATGATTTATCTATCATTAAATAATCATTTTTACCCCATACATAGATAGTAGGTTGATAAAACATCATATAATCCCTTAGCCTATTATAAAATTTTGAATAATATGGAGCATTTTCTAATTTTTCTTTAGATACGTGAATAAATTCTAACATTCTATCACTAATACCTAATTTACATTTTGGTTTAATTAAACCTTCAGATGAATCAATTATATTTCCATTTGCATCTTCTAAATACATTCCATATTGAACAATTTCAGAATAAAATTGATCTTTAGTTGAATGTGTGTAGTTATAAGGAGGCATAGTAAACTCTAAATCGAGAAATAATCTATAACCATCTTTTTTTAGTAATTTTCTTACTCCTTCTTTAATAGTTTGTATATCATAATAAACTATAGTTTTTCTTCCTACATGTCTTACAAGTTTAATAAAATTAATTACATCATAAGCTTTAAAACGACCGTATTTCTTCTCTTCATCAAAAGCTTTAAAAAAGACATACAAACCATCTTGTAGATACGGTTCAAACTTTTTCATTTGGCTTCTTGTTAAACGAAAATGATATATGCGCTTTTTATATAATATTTCAAAGATTCGTTCATCTTCATAAACATTTCTAATTTTACCACAAAATGTTTGCATAACTTATGTCCTTTCTAAAATTTTAATTCATTCATCTTAATTAGTTCTAAAATAGCTTGACTTCTTCCTTTTACACCAAGTTTTTGAATTACATTAGATATATGATTTCTAACTGTTTTACACGTAATATTCAATTTATCTGCAATAAATTCTGTATCTTTTTGCTTAATTAATAATTCAAAAATTTGTCTTTCTCTTGGTGTTAAAAAACTATTATTCATTAAATCACCTTTTCCTTCTATTTATTTTATGAAAGAAAAGAATGTAATGTTACCTTATTCTTGGTTATTTAATTTAAAAAGTAGTTCTTCTGCTATTTTCTTTGGAATGCCTAAAGAAATTAATTTATCTACATTAGACTCTTTTATCTCATCTAGCGAATTAAATGTTTTTAAAAGTGTCATTTTTCTTCGTTTTCCAATACCATCAATCTCATCTAATATACTATTAAAAGTATTTTTAGTATGTGTTTCTTTAAAGAAGGTTATTGCAAAACGATGTACTTCATCTTGCATAGCTTCTAACAATAAAAATAGATTGCTATGTTTATTAATTTCAATTTCTTTTAAATCCATAGTTACAATTGCTCTTGTACGATGTTTATCATCTTTTTCAAGCCCCATTATATATATATCTTTAATATCTAATTTATTAAAAACTTCTAATGCTGCTTTTACTTGTGGTTTACCACCGTCTACAATAACTAAATTAGGTTTTCTTAAATTATCCTTTAAGACTCTTTGATATCTTCTAGATAATACTTCTTGCATCGTATGATAATCATCTGCACCAACAACTGTTTTAATATTATACTTACGATAATCCTTAGGCGACTTAATCCCATCAATATATGTAACCATAGCAGAAATGGGGCTTGCACCTTGAATATTTGAGTTATCAAATAATTCAATAACCTTAGGATAATTAATATTTAAAATATGTGATAATTCTATTAAAGGTTCTTTAGTTTTAGATAACTTAATTAATCTTAATTTATCTAAATTTTCTAAATTATTTTTAGCATTTTCACAAACTAAATCTACTAATTTCTTTTTAAGTCCTCTTACTGGAACTGCTACTTTAACATTTAATAATTCTGTAATTATATCTATACCTTCAATATAAGGGATTAATATTTCCTCAGGTAATAATACATCTTTAGAATCATAGAAAGTATATATATAAGAAACTAGTAAATCATCTAAATTATCTACTACATCAAACACTTCTCCACTACGCTCAATAATTCTACCACTACGCATATGTAGAACTTGAACACATACAGTTTCATTGTATACATAAAATCCGAAAATATCTCTAGTTTTTCCATCATTTAATGTCATAGTTTGTTTTTCCATTAAAGAAGTTACACTATTAATTATGTTGCGATATTCAATAGCTTTTTCAAATTCTAGATCTTCACTGGCTTTTTCCATCTTTGTTTTAAGAATATCTAATAAAACTGTATCATTTCCATTTAGGAATTTTGATACACTAGTTATGTATTCTTCATAATCTTCTTTTTTTACATCATTTTCACATGGCGCAAGACATTGTCCCATATCATAATACAAACAATGTTTTTTAGGAATTTGATTACATTTTCTAAATGGATATACTTTATTTAATATTTCACATGTATCACGACATGCTGAAACATTTGGATATGGACCAAACAATTTACCATTATTTTTCTTATTTCCTAATTTAACTTGTCTTGTTACAATTAGCTTTGGATGTGCTTCATTTGTTAAACAAATATAAGGATATGTTTTGTCATCCATTAATAAGATATTATAATGTGGTCGATATTCTTTTATAAAATTATGTTCTAATAAAAATGCTTCTGTTTCACTACGTGTAATAATATATTCAAAATTTACAACTTCAGAAATCATTTGAG
Organism: Bacilli bacterium; assembly: GCA_045653225.1. Taxonomy (GTDB): domain Bacteria; phylum Bacillota_I; class Bacilli_A; order ML615J-28; family CAG-313; genus UBA1737. Next base: position 27,004 of record JAZOLP010000043.1, on the reverse strand, counting down.
TTGTTTTAGCATCATGACTACCTGTAAAATAGCTTTTTAATCTATTTGCAAGAATCTTAGCCTTACCAACATAAATAATGATTCCATCTTTGTTATACATTTGATAGCATCCAGGTTTTTGTGGAACAAGTGTAAGTTTTGCTTTAATGTGTTCTAAAATTTTTTGATCCATTTAAATACCTTAATTATTTTTCTATATATCTACGATATGTTTTAGTTAAATTAGCAATATACATGCATAAATCAACATTCATATCTCCTTTTTCAATTCTAAATGTCCAGTTTCCACCAAGTACAGAAGGAGTATTTATTCTTGCTTCCTTTCCCTTTTGAAGATAATCCCAAAAAGGAATTACAGCAAGATTACATGGTGATGCTAAAGCTGTACGAATCAATTCATTACCAACTTCATATGGACTTTCAAAATGAAGATATTCATGTAAAAATTCTTTTTCATCTTCATCTAAAGTTTCATACCAAGCTCTTACTGGAGGATTGTCATGAGTTCCTGTATAAACAATATCATTAGGTGTAAGATTATGAGGCATATGTTCACTATCACCTTTTGGATCAAATCCAAATTCTAATATTTTCATACCAGGGTAACCTAATTTTCTTAACATTTTATGAACACCTTCTGTTAAGAAACCAAGATTTTCTGCAATAATATCAACTTCTCCTAATGCTTTTTTTATTGTATTAAATAAATCAACATTAGGTCCTTTTTTCCATTTACCGCCTAAAGCATCAGTATCCTTTGCTGGTATAGCAAAATAAGCTTCAAAACCTCTAAAATGATCAATTCTAATAGTATCGAATAATTTATTAGCCACTTCTACTCTTCTTACCCACCAAGAATAATTATCTTCTTTCATAGCTTTATAATCATATAATGGATTACCCCATAATTGACCAAGTGGAGCAAAATCATCAGCTGGACATCCAGCAACTAATTTTGGTTTTAAATCTTTTCCTAATTGAAATTGTTTAGGATTACTCCAAACATCCGAAGAATCTAAAGCAGTATAAATAGGCATATCTCCAATAATTTTAATTCCTAATTTATTCGCATAAACTCTTAAATTATTCCATTGTTTAAAGAAGATATATTGAGTAAACTTCCAAAAGTTGACATCATTTAAATGATCATTTTTAAATTTTGATACTGCTTTTTCATCTCTAATTTTATAACATTCTTCCCACTCTAAAAATGATACTCCATTATGGTAGTCTTTTAATGTCATAAATAAAGAGAAATCTTCAAGCCAATCTTTATTTTCTTTTTCAAATTCTTTTAATTGTTTAATATCAAAATTTGAGAAAGCTTTTCTTAATACAAGATATCTAGTGTTATATATATTACCATAATCAATTGAAAGTGATTCATCAAATAAATTTTGATAATCTTCATATTCTAATAGCCCTTCTTCTTTTAATAAATCAAAATCTATAAAATAAGGATTACCAGCAAATACAGAGAATGATTGATAAGGAGAATCTCCATAAGAAGTAGGACCAATAGGTAAAACTTGCCAATATGATTGATGAGATTCTTTTAAGAAATCAACAAATTGATAAGCTTCTTTACCTAATGTGCCAATTCCATATGAATTAGGCAAACTAAATATCGGTAATAATATACCACTAGTTCTCATATATAAAATTCCTCTATTTCTTTAAATTTTCAATAACTTCATCAATATGATTACCATAAGCAAGTGATTCATCATATTTAAAACGAAGTTCAGGAGTTTTTCTTAAATCTAAACGATGTGCAAGTTCACTTCTTAAAAAGCCTTTTGCTTGTTCTAGTGCTTTTTTAGTTGCTTCTTTTTCACCATCATTACCAAGAACTGTATACCATACCATCGCAACACTCATATCTTTATTAAGTGCTACTTTGGTAATTGATACAAACTTAATTAATTCATTATGAACTTCAGTAAAAATAATACTAGCAAGTTCTCTTTCAATAATTTTTTCTACTCTTTGTACGCGATATCCCATAATTATTCACGCTCAGTTTCTTCCATTACGAAGCATTCTAAACGGTCTCCGACTTTGATGTCATTATAGTGTTCAATAGTGATACCACAATCATATCCTTCTTTAACTTCTTTAACATCTTCTTTGAAACGTCTTAAACCAGCAATTTTACCAGTATAAACTACAATACTGTCACGAATTACTCTAATAGTACCACCACGAACAATGTTACCTTTAGTTACCATTGAACCAGCAATTGTACCAATTCTTGAAATTTTAAATAATTCACGAACTTCAGCTTCACCAGTAATTTTTTCTTCAAATACAGGATCAAGCATACCTTTAGCAGCTTTTTCAATATCTTCTTGAAGTTTATAAATAATATTATATAAACGAATTTCTACATTCTTTTCTTTTGCTAGGTCACTAATTTGACTTGTAGGACGAATATTAAAACCTACAATAATAGCATGTGATGCTATAGCTAAACTAATATCATTATCAGTAACACCACCAACACGAGCACTTATAATGCTAATTTTAGTACCTTCAATTTGAATCTTATCAACTAATCCACGAATTGCTTCAATAGAACCTTGTACATCACATTTAATAATTAAATTAAGAACTTTTAAATCTCCATTTGCTTCAGACATAATATCTGTTAAGCTAGCAGCTTTATTAGCACCCATTTCTTCATTAAATTTGTTTTGTGCACGAACTTCTGCAATGGCTCTTGCTTTTCTTTCATCATCTAATGCCATGAATTTCTCACCAGCAAAAGGCACTTCTGAAATACCAGTAATTTCGACTGGTTTTGCAGGGCCAGCAACTTTAATTTGACGACCTAATTCATCTTGCATTGCACGAACTCGTCCATAAGTAGTACCTACAACAATCATATCACCAATTTTTAATGAACCATTTTGTACAAGAAGTGTAGCAACTGGTCCACGACCTTTATCAAGTCTTGCTTCAATTACAGTACCAATAGCTAAACGATTTGGATTAGCTTTATATTCTTTCATATCGCTAAGTAAAATAACCATTTCTAATAAGTCATCTACACCTTTACCTGTAAGAGCAGAAATAGGAACAAAGATTGTATCTCCACCCCATTCTTCAGCAATAAGGTTATAACTCATTAATTCTTGTTTAACTCTATCAGGGTTTGCAGTTGGTTTATCCATTTTGTTAATTGCAACAATAATTGGAACACCAGCAGCTTGTGCATGTTCGATAGCTTCTTTAGTTTGAGGCATCATACCATCATCTGCAGCAACTACTAAGATTACGATATCTGTAACTTGAGCACCACGAGCACGCATTTCAGTAAATGCAGCATGCCCTGGAGTATCGATAAATGTAATTAGACGACCATCTTTTTGAACTTGATAAGCACCGATATGTTGTGTAATCCCACCTGCTTCGCCACGAACAACATGACTACTTCTAATTGTATGTAGAAGTGTAGTTTTACCATGGTCAACGTGACCCATGATTGTAACAATTGCAGGACGAGACTCTAAATCTTCAGGATTATCTTCAATTTCAATTTCATCAAATCTAATTAAATCTGTAATTTGTTTATCTTTTACTTCAAAGTTATATTCCATTGCAATAAGTTCAATAGTATCTCTATCTAGTGTTTGTGTTGCAGATGCAAAAATACCCATTGAAGTAAATAATTTTTTAACTAAATCTGTAACAGAAATACCAAGTTCATCAGCAACATCCATTACCGTCATATTTAATTCATAATAAAGAACATTTTCTTCTTTCTTTTGCTCGATAGAACCAGCTAATTTTTCTGCACGGCTCTTTTGTTGCTTAGCTTTTTTATTAACTGATTTTTCACCAGTTCTAACTTTTTGTTTAATTCTTGTATTTTGACCACCATCATATTGATTGTCAGCTAAGAACTCATCATATTTATCTAAGAATTCTTCATCAACTAATGTTTCAACGATTTCATCTTTATATGATGGAATATCGCTAGGACGTGGTTTATTAACTTGTTTAACCTCAGGCTTTTGAGCTGGTTTATTTGAAACTGGCTTTTGAGCTGGTTTTGGTTGTTGTTTGTTTTCTGGTTTTGCTTTAGAAACTTCTTTTTGAACCGGTTTTTGTGCAGGTTTATTTGAAACTGGTTTATTTGTATTTTCAGGCTTATTAGCAGGTTTTGGTTGTGCTGGTTTAGGTTGAGCAGCAGCTGGTTTATTTGCAGCAGCTGGTTTTTGTGGAGCAGGTTGTGCTTTAACTCCAGCAGGAACAGATTTAGCTGGTGCTGGTTTTGGTTTAGATTTAAATGGATAAGGCACACCATAACGTTTTGCTAATTTCTTTTCAAGATCTTTATCTAGATCGCTTTCTTCATTAAAAGTTTTACCAACAGCAACATTTTTTAATAATTTTAATAATTCATCAGTTGATACTTTTAAGAATTCTGCTACTTCTTTAACTTTCATAGTATTAATCTCCTTCTACTTCTACAGTATGATGTTTAATAATAGTATCTGCAAATCCTTTATCGCTTAAACCTAATACTTTATTATTATTAGACCCAATACAATTACTTAATTCATCACTTGTAAAAGATTTTATAATCTTAACGTCATAATAAAACGCTTTTTTTTCTATTTTATCTATAGTAGCTAAAGATGCATCTTTAGCAACAAAAATTAAATTTAACTTGTTCTCTTGTAGTTTACTAATTACTGCATCAGTTCCTACAATCACTTTTCCGGCCCTTTTCGCAAGACCTAACAATGATAATATCTTATTCACTTTGTTCTACCTTCTTTAGTAGTTCATCATATATTTCTTCAGCAACAGGAACTTCTAAGAATCTATCTAAAATATGTTTCTTCTTAGCCATTTTTATAACTGAAGCATCTTTGCATAAATAAACACCATGTCCACGAACTTTTCCAGTATCATCTAAAGTGACTGAACCATCAGGTTCCCTTACAACACGTAATAAATCTTTCTTTGGAAATTGATTTCCTGTGATTACACATTTACGCATTGGAACTTTTTTAACAATAGGTGTTTTCATAATTATCACCTATTTATGCAGTATATACATTTGGTTTGAAACGAATTTCTTCACGATAAGCTGTAGTTTCATCCTTAATATCAATTTTCCAACCAGTAACTTGAGAAGCAAGACGTACATTTTGTCCACCTTTACCAATTGCTAAACTAAATTGTTCATCTGGTACGATAACAATAGCTTTATGAGTATCTTCGTCAATTAATACAGAAATAACTTTTGCAGGAGTAAGTGCTTCAGCAATTAAAAGGATCGGATTATCATTCCATTCAAAAATGTCAATTCTTTCACCATTTAAAGCTTGGTTGATTTGTTTAATACGAGCACCACCAACACCTACACAAGCACCTTTTGCATCTACATTGATGTTATTAGATTTAATCCCAATCTTAGAACGATTACCTGGTTCTCTTACAATACCAATAACTTCAATAACACCTTGTGCAATTTCAGGAATATAAAGTTCAAATAAACGCTTAATAATTTCTTTATTAGAACGTGAAACAAATACTTTTGGACTTTTTGTAGTTTCTTCAACTTTTGTAATTGTAACTTTAATTTGTTTACCTGGAACATATGTTTCACCAAGTAATGCTTCTTCAACTGGCATAAATGATTGTGTATTCATGCCTAAATTTAAAATTACAACTTTATCAGTAGCTTTTTCAACTGTTGCAGTTACAACTTCACCTTCTTTAGATACAAAGTATTCATAAGCACGTTTATAACCTAATTCTTTTAAGTTTTGAATAAATGTTGTTTTAAAACGAGTTGCACCTTTTCTACCAATTTCAGCAAATGGAACTTCACGTTTAATTACTGAACCAACTCTTACTCTTGCTCTAATTTCTTTTGCTTGTTCAAGAGTAATTTGTCCTTCTAATTCAAGTTCAGGATTAATTTCTTCAACAACATTAAATGTTTCAGAAATTCTTACCTTTTTTGCTTCATCATTGAATTCAACTTCAATAATACCTGTGTGCCCTTCTGCTTGTGCAGCTTTAATTAATGCAATTTCAACAGCAGCAAGTACATCTTCTTTTGCTAGACGACGTTCTTCTGCGATTGTTTCTAAATATTCATAAAAACCTTTACTAATCATTTTCTTTTTCCTTAAATTCCTTTCTAAAATTTTACCGCAAGTCTAAGCTTTGCTATTTTTGTTTTCTCAATTGTTACTAATTTTGTTCGTGTTTTATTTATTGCATTTACATTTATTGATTCTTCAGTATAAGAATCTAAATATCCATAAATTTCTTTTTGATTAAAAGCACTTTCTTGTTTTTCATATGTTTTGATATATATGTATTTACCCAGCGCTTTTTCTAAATCATCATCAGTTTTTAATTCTCTTTCAATACCAACAGTTGTTACTTCTAAATAATAACCATCAGGTAAATAATCATTAACTAAATCTAATACTTCTTCGTTGATAGCCGCAACATCGTCAATATCAATATCAAATGTATTTGGATCATCAATTGTAAGACGGACTATTTCAATTCCATACTCACTAATGTGTTCAACATTACATAAAACTTTCTGATATTTTTCAACGATGGGTAGACTTAATGTTTTAATCTTTTCAATCATAATATCATAACCTTTCATAACAAAGGGTGAGCCATTTCTAGCTCACCTCTTTTCTTGCTTTTTATTACTTATATATTACCATAAATCGTTAATTTAGTCAAGTGAAGTATATTTAAACTTATTGTTTTATACATTTTTTATATAAATACTTTTCAAATATTAAATAATTTGATACAATATCTCTACTAAAAAATTAAGGAGGTAAAAATGTATAAAGTAAAAATTAACAATAATATTGTTAACTATAAACCAGGCGACAAAGTAATCGACTTAATTGATAAAAACACTGTGAAAAATTATATGGTATGTAAAATAAATCAATCTATAAAAGAATTAACATACCCTTTAACTGAGAAACACGAAAATAGTAATATTACACTATTAACTTTAGAACATCAAGAAGCAGGTAGAGCATATGAAGCAACATTAAGATATATTATTTCAATGGCTTTTTCTAATCTTTATCCTGAGGTTAATGTTAAATTCAATTATAACGTTAGTAGATCTATTTTTTGTGAAATTTTAAATCCTAGTATAAAATTAAGTAAAATTACTGATTCTATTATTAATGAAGTGAATAAAATAATTAATGATGACTTACCTATTGAAAGAGTAACATTAACTGTAAAAGAAGCAATTGAAATTTATAAGGATTTAAAACACGATGATAAATTAAATATACTAGAATATCGCCCTGATAAAATAGTACATCTATACAAATGCAATAACTATTATGATTATATGTACTGTTATATGTTACCATCAACAGGATTTGTTAAAAACTTTTTAATCAAACCTTATAGCCCTGGTTTAATTATTCAATACCCAAGATATGAACTTAATGCTTTAATACCAGAATTTCAAGAAGAACCAACATATGGTAGAACATTAAGAGAAGCAGCTAAATGGGGAAAAATTAGCAAAACAAATTCAATAGTTAAAATAAATAAAAAAATCGAAGAAGAAAGCATTACAGACTTTATTCAAACATGTGAAATGAAACATAATAATATGCTTGCAGAACTTGGTAATAATATTAAACAAGAAATTGAAAATATTAGATTAATCTGTATTGCTGGGCCTTCATCAAGTGGTAAAACAACTTTTTGTAATAGACTAAGAATTGAATTAATGTCAAAAGGTATAAGTCCTATAATGATATCTATGGATGACTATTATTTAACTAAAACAGAAATAGCAAAAATTCAAGGTAAAAATGATATCAAAGATTTAGACCTAGAACATATTAATTGCTTAGATATAGAATTATTCAATAAAAATTTGTTTGATTTAATTAATGGTGAAGAAGTAACATTACCTAAATATAATTTTAAAACAGGTAAAAGAGAACAAGGTATCACATTAAAAATAGATGATACAACTCCAATTATGATTGAAGGTATTCATGCGCTAAATGAACTTTTAACATCTTCTATTCCGAAACATCAAAAATATAAAGTTTATATCGCACCGCAAATTCAAATTAATATTGATGATCATTCTCCACTTTCTACTACTGATTTAAGATTAATCAGAAGAATTGTTAGAGATATGCAATTTAGAAATTGCCCTCCACAAGATACAATTTCAATGTGGCAAAGTGTTAGAAATGGAGAATTTAAATGGATTTATCCAAATCAAGAAGGAGCTAATTTTGTTTTCAATAGTGAACTAACTTATGAACTAGCTGTGTTTAAAAAATATGCATTACCTGCATTATCAAATATTTCACAAACAGATCCTTCATATATAACAGCAAATAGACTAATTAAATACTTGAAATACTTTAAAGATATAACTGATGAATCTTCAATACCATGTAATTCTTTAATTAGAGAATTTATTGGTGGATCGTGTTTTAAAGTATAAAAAAATAACCTATAACATTTTTGTTATAGGTTTTTTTTACTAAATTCCCACATTAAAAGTGCTGCAGCAATGCTAACATTTAAACTTTCAACGTCATTATTCATTGGAAGAATTACATTTTGATCACAGACATTTAAAACTTGATCACTAACTCCTTGACCTTCATTTCCAACAACAACAGCAAGTTTTCCTTCCTTATTAACTTCATAAACACTAATTGAAGATTTTAAACTTGTTCCATAAACTTTTATACTATTTTGTTTTAGCTTATTGATTAAATAAACTAATCCACATTTAAATAAAGGAATCTTAAAGATAGCACCCTGAGTTGCACGTAATACTTTTTCATTATAATAATCAACAGTTTCATTACTTGATATTACCGCATCAAATCCTAATGCTGCAGCAGTTCTTATAATTGTACCTAAATTTCCAGGGTCATTTACATTATCTAAAATAATTAATTTAACATCATCTTTAGATAGAATAATATCTAAATTTTTATTTGTTATCGAATTAACCACACCAATAATATTTTGAGGATTTTTCGTTGTTGATAGTTTTTTTATAACAGCATCACTAACTAAATATTTTTCATTAATATCAAAATTGTTAAGCACATTAACATCACTACAAAGAACAGCTTTTAAAGATTGATGTTTTAAAGCTTCTTCTACTAAATGATATCCTTCAACAAGAAATAATTTTAATTCATTTCTAATAGTTTTTTCTTTTAAACTCAATAACTCTTTAACATAAGAATTATTAACAGATGTAATTTCCTTTATCATTTTATTGAGAACCTAATTCTGAATAATAATAAACAGCATATTCCATCCATAAATCTTCATAACGAGCAGCTAAGTCTTTAATCTCGCCTTTTAATAAAACAATACCAATGGATAATACTACAATAAAGATATTCACAAAAATTAAATACTTTGTAATTTTTGTATTTAAATCATTTTTTCTTCTATATACAAAATAAATTGCAACAGAAATTACAATTAAAAGTAATGGTAACCATAAATAAGCTAGAGCAACTCTTGACCAATATTGAAAATCAGTCCACATAAATTCACTCTTAGCAAGATCGTACATACCAACAGCTTTTTCCCATAGACAATCATATAAGAATTTACTAATCATATTGTCTACAACAGCACCACCAATAGGTTTAACTAAAAAAGGCATGCCGAATAAACAAACAAGTGTGAAAATAATATATAACATAACACCCCAATGAATATTATCAAGGAAAGATGTTTTTTCTACTACTGTACCATCCTCATTAACGATTTTATCAGAATCTTTTAATTTACTTATTCTTTCTTCTTCTGTCAATTCTAAGTGATCATTTAAAATTTGATATTCTTCTTGAAGTCTATCAATTTCTTCTTCAGTACAAGGAAGTTCTTTATCTAATAATAAAGCCTCGTTGTATTCATTAATTAACTTTAAAACATATGCTTTTCTCGCAACAGCTTCTTCATATGTATCAGGAATTTGATATTCAAAATCACTCATAGTATTCACCTCTTTTTATAAATTATATCATATTTTTGATGATATTGCAATAAAATTATTTTAATCATTTTCTTTTGATTGAAGAATATCTGTTTTTATGATATAATTAAATTTGGAGACAGTGATAAAATGATTTATTTTGATTATACAGCAACAACTAAACCAAAAAAAGAATTACTAGATTTACATATGAGAATCAACCAAGAATATTGGTGTAATACAGAAGGAATGTATATTGATGGAGTAAAAGCCCACGCATTACTTGATAAATCTAGTAAAGTTGTTCTAGATTCTTTAAAATTAAAAAATAAAAATGTATTATTTACTTCTGGTGCCACTGAAGCAAACAATACAGCAATTTATGGGATTTTATCACAATATTATAATGAACCAAAACATATTATAACAACATATTTAGAGCACGCATCTGTATTAAATGTTTATAAAGATTTAGAAAAAAGAGGATTCAAAGTAACTTATTTAATTCCTAATAAAGATGGTATAATAAATATAGATGAATTAAATAATTCTATTACAAATGATACTGTATTAGTTTCTATTATGTGGGTTAATAATATTATTGGTACTATTCAACCAATCGAAAAAGTAATCGATTTAGTAAAAAAATTTCCAAGATTAAAGCTTCATGTTGATGCTGTTCAAGGGATTGGAAAAATTACACCGAATTTTAACCTAAACGATATTGACTTATTAACAATTAGTGGTCATAAATTAGAAGGTTTGAAAGGAACAGGTCTTTTAATATATAATGATAAATTACATTTATCATTTTTAAAAGGAGGCCATCAACAAGAAGGAATAAGACCTGGTACTGTTGATTTAGCTGGGGCTGTTGTTATGGCAAAAACATTACAACTTGCTGTTTCGAACATAGATGATAAGTTTAATAATGTAAAAGAAAAATATAACTATTTGGTTAAAGCATTACAAAATGAACAACATATTATATTAAATAAATCAATCTATTCATCACCTTATATTTTAAGTATTACATTTAAAAAAGTAAAAGGAGAAACTGCATTACATACTTTAGAACAAAATAATATTTTTGTTGGAACTGGTTCAGCTTGTAACTCTCATTCAAAAGACCAAGAAAAAACACTAATTTATACATTAGAAGATAATAGTCTTGCAGTAAACACAATTAGAATAAGCATTTCGACAAACACAAGTGTTATGGAATTAGATTTATTAATAAATAATATAAAGAAAATAGGGAGTAATTAAAATGGCAGATCATATTTTAATAAGATACGGTGAACTTGCACTTAAAAAAAGTAATCGAAAACAATTTATAAATAGAATTAATAAAAGCATTAAAAGAGCTTTAGAAGGATATGAGAATCTTGAATATGATAGTAGAGGTTTAAGATTTTATATTATCTTAAATAATACTGAGCCAACTGAAATCATTGAAATATTAAAGAAAATCCCTGGTATTTATTCATTCTCAGTAGTTTCAAAATGTAATTCAAATATTGATGATATTGTTGATCTTGCAGAAAATCTACTAAGAGAAGAATTCAAATCTGGCATGAAAACAATTAAAGTTGACACAAATCGTGGAGACAAACATTTCCCTATGACGTCTTTAGATATTACTAAGGAAGTAAGTCGAAACTTATTTAGAAGAATAGAAGGACTAAAAGCAGATGTTCACAATCCAGAACTTACTCTACATTTAGATGTTAGATATGAAGGTACATTCATTTTTACAAATATAATAATGGGAATGGGTGGAATGCCTTCAGGTTCTATTGGCAAAGTAATGTTAATGGTTTCAGGTGGTATTGATAGCGTAGTTGCAGGATATTTGACTATTAAAAAGGGAATGTCTGTTGAAGCAGTACACTTTGCAGCACCACCTTATACTTCAGATTTAGCTGTACAAAAAGTTATAGATTTATTAGAAAAATTAACTCCTTATACTGAATACCAAAGCATTAATCTTCATATTGTACCATTCACAGAAATTCAAACAAAAATTTATGAATGTTGTAGAGAAGATTACGGTATTACTATTATGCGCAGAATGATGTATCGTATAACAACACGTCTTGCAGAAAAACATAAATGTTTAGCTATTTTAAATGGTGAATCTATTGGTCAAGTTGCTAGTCAAACACTTGAGAGCATGTCTACAATCGGTGAAGTTACGAATATGCCAATTATTCGTCCTTTAGCAACATTTGATAAAAGTGAAATTATTAAAATAGCAAATCAAATAGACACTTATGATATTTCTATTCGACCATATGAAGATTGTTGTACAGTTTTTGTACCAAAACATCCTCAAATTAAACCTTTAAATACTAAAGCTCGTGAAGAAGAAAATCGCTTTGACTTTGAAACATTAATAACTAAAGCTGTTGAAGAAACTAATACATTAGTTATTAAAAGTAATAAACATCTTGATTTATTTAATCAAAATGATGACATCTTCTAATGTAAAAAATTGGTAAGTAGAATTTTAGTTTAATTAGTAATTTTCTACACATACTATTTTTACAGGAGGTGAAAACAATGAACTCATCTTACACAGGAAAACAAAAATTGGTTGTACCTGGTGCTGAAAATGCTTTATCTCAAATGAAGTATGAAATTGCAAATGAACTTGGTGTTAACCTAGGTCCTGATGCAACAGCACGTCAAAACGGAAGCGTTGGTGGAGAAATCACACGTCGTTTAGTTTCAATGGCTCAAAGCAATATGTCAGGTAAATAAACAACAAAAATAACAAAAAGCTCTTTTTTAAGAGCTTTTTTTGTTGCAATAGTTTTGAAATAAACTCAAAATTTTAGTATAATTTTATTACTATAAATTAGGAGGACTAACATGCAAGAAAATTTAAGACATGTAGAATATAAAGCAAGCGGTGTTTGTACAAAAATGATTAGTTTTGACCTTGATGAAAATAACAACATTTATAATTTAGGTTTCTTAGGGGGATGCCCAGGAAACTTAAGAGCTATTTCTAAATTAGTTGAAGGCAAAAATGCTAATGAAATAGCAAATGTATTAAGTGGTAACACTTGTGGACCTCGTTCGACAAGTTGTGCTGATCAATTATCAAAAGCAATTTTAGAAGCTTTAAACTCTACAAATGAATAAAAAATACTCCAGTGTAATTTCACTGGAGTTTTTTTACTCATTATAGGGTACCTTCGTTTTATTTAACCACAATTCATTTTTTAGTTTCATAAAAGCAGAATGAGAAATAATATTAGTATTATTGAAAATAGTTTTCATGGAACTAAAACTATATAAAGCAACACCTTTTACATTCTTTAAAGTATTTAAATATAAAAGCTGATTAATAAGCTCATCAGGTTCAGTTTTCCAGGAATATGAATAATCACTTTCATAAGAATTATAAAGTCCCATACCTATATATAAGTTACAATTCTTACCATCTACTACTTTGTTCCACCAAGAAGTTATCTCGTGAAAACTAAAGTTTGTATAATTAAATGATGTATAACATTGAGGGATAATATAATCAATCCATTCTTCGTTTATCCATTTAACTGTATCAGCATATAAATATTTATTATAGTGGCCCCCACCACCTGTATTAGATCCAGATTCTACACTACCATCACCACTTTTATAGGTTGCAGTTGGTGATATACCAAATTTAATATTTTTATTATTATCATAATTAAATAAAGATAAAGCAATATGAATTTTTTCTATTAAATTGTTTACATTCATTCTTCGCCAATTTTCCTTATCTGTTTCACTTGAAGGATTAAAAATTCCTGGATTATTATTTATAAATTCTAGATAATCATTTTGATTAGCTTCTTCCAAAATATTATTATCATATGATAATCTTTGATAAAAGTAATCATCAAAATGAATTGCATCAATATTATATTTTAAAGCAAGTTCTAAACAAACATTTACAATATAATCTTGAACAACTTGCTTTGCTGGATTCAAAATAGCACCACCTGATGCATTAGTATAATAAGTTAGTAAAATATTATCAGGATTACTAGCATGATTTAAAGGATAATCAGAATATTCATTAGAAACAATTTGAGCATTATCTTCATATGAAACACCATACAATTTGATACGATAAGGATTTAACCATGCATGAAATTCAATTCCTCTATTATGACATTCATTAATCAACCATTTTAAATAATCCCAGTCTTCAAAAGACTCATATGTTCCATAATTTGATGGAATTGGTGCTAAATTAGTTTGATAAAAAGCATTGTTATGAGTTCTAACATGAAAAATTAAACAGTTCATATTCATACTTTCAATCATATCCAATACATATGTTAACTCATTTATCATTTTTTCTTTATTTACAGAAGGTGTAAAGTTATTTACAAATGATGAAACCCAACAAGCTCTAAGTTCAGTGTCTTTTTCCACATATGTATCTGGGATTTCTACCGCAACATAACTATTTCTATATGTAATAGTTTTGCCATTGTAAACAATATAATTGTTTTCTATAACATCAGGGTCATCCCATTTAGCAACAAGACACGCATTAGATTGAAATACAAATCCATTTGTAATTTCTTCATAATCTAAATACCAACCTAAGAAATCCGATCCGTCTTTAAATAAAGTAGGTAAAGTAATTCCTTCATTTTCTTCTAAATATATTGGTTTTAATGTTTGAGAAGTTTTTGTATCAAACTCTATTTTATATATATAATTTGTTACTGTTTTTGCATATAAGACTATATCACCAACACTATTTGAATCTATTATAGTATATGGACCATCTGTAAAATTATCGTCCTTATACCAACCACCAAAACTTTTATTACTTGGTTGATATAATATTATATCTTCTTTGTTATATTCATATGATGTTATTAGATTAACATCGTTTAATGGATATCCATGAAATAATGTTTCGCCACCATATACATCTACATATTTATCGGGATTATTTGTCATATAGCGATAAAAATCTAATGCTCCAAAATGATATTCAACATTTTCATACCCAAATCGTTTGTTTGATTTACATATATAATTTTTAACATAACTTGATAATTTATACCATTTAGTTTTATACTTACTACTATTAAAGAAGTAATTATCATCATCTAAATCTATACTATTATTATAAATTAAAAAATTATTATTGCTGAAACTACCTCCTATATAATTTGTCCAAACTGGATCACTACCCTCTATTCCATTACAAAATGCATGAAATGAAATATCTGGATTTACAAAATCATAAAAATCTTTTAAAAAATCATTTAATAAATCTTCTTTTGAAGAATAATATAATAAAGAATTATCTATATTGTATTCAATATTAAACTGAGTCTTTTTTAATTTATAAAGTGCAGTTACAGTTAAATCATTTTCAATATTATTTAATGATTTATCCCATCCTATAAACTCATAATATTCTTTGAAAGGAACTATACTGTTTATAATACTATCATTTTTCAATATTGTTTTTACATCTAAAATCGTTCCATCATCATCTTGAAAAGTCACAGTTACAGTATCAAAATATTTAGCTGTTAAAGTAAATGAAGTTGTTATAATATCATTAAAGTCATATAATTTACCATCTTTGTACCAACCTTCAAAATATTCATTATTAATATTTAAAAAATCATAATTGGAAACATTAATAACTTCTCCATATTTTAAAGTAATATAATTTGATTCAGTACCATTTATTATAGTTATACGTAATTCCTCTTTCTCACTACAAGTTTTACAAATACCATCAACATAGTTATGTCCTAATGCAGGTATAACATTTATTATAGGTTCCTTACAACAAGTTTCAATAACTTTATAACCATCTTGTGTGCAAGTTGGATCAACTACATATTCATTAGTAGAATGTGTATGTCTACATGAAAAAAGAGTAGCGAAAAATATTCCAAGCAATAATAAACGAAAAATAATTTTTTTCATATTAAGCACTTCCTTTTCTATTATTATAACATAATATATATTTTCTGTCTATTTATATTTTAAATTATAAGAAAAAAGTTATTTATACAATTTTGTATAAATAACTATTTTTATCTTTTCCAATTCTTTCTACAACATTTAAATAATTTAAAACATTTAAAGCTGTTGTCGCTTTTTTTATTGTAAGTTTAGTTGCTTTTGAAAAGTATTTTGACGTAAAAGTTTCATTTAAATTATAATTTAATAAAATTTTTTTAAAATCTAATGGAGTATTTATGTCAAAAATTTGATTAATTCTTCTAGGTATTTGATTTTCTCTTTCAAAACCTTTTCTATTTTTCCAAGATTTTTCTTTTTTTACTCTAAATTCATCAATATCTAACATAATAATTTTAAAATGAAGATTGTCATTTAATAAAAAATCTTTAATTTTATATAACTCCCAAAATATTTCAAGTGGATTTCCATGTTTAGGGCTTTTCTTATTTGAAATGAGTTCTCCATAATTATCAGTTAAATAAATGTTTTTATTTAAAGCAATTGGATAACATATAGTTACATTATAATCTTTTAAAAAAACTTCTAATTTCTTTCGCATAGCATTAAAGGATTTTGTTTGTATCTCATATATATTATTGTCTATAACAACATCAGCGAACATTCTTCCAATTTTAATCTCGTGATTTGATTCATTAGATGAAATAAAGAACTTTAGAACTCTATGCAATGTATGTTCCTTTAATAAACCTATAGTATCTTTTTTTGCATCTACCATTGCTCTATCTATCGCGAAAGTCAATCTTTTATTTAAGTTTTCCATTATAAAAGTTATTATTTACTTTCTTTTGGTGTAATAGCTTCATTATATTGTAATTCATGTTCTCTTGCAAGTTCATCAGCAATTACCATTTTATCAATAATCTTTTTAACAGTATTATCTAACTCACTATTTTTAGAATAATTTGCTGAACAAATAAAGCCAACACGATTTTCAACTAATAATTTTTGTACTCTATCCTTTTGTTTACCATGATATAAAGCAATGGATTCTCCACCTCTATCCCTAACTAACTTCATACAAGGTACATCAGTTAATCCGTCACCTATATATATCATATTAGTGTATGGAACACTTCTAGATGTCGCAGGAACATAGGAGTTCACAACAGAATCATCATGTAAATCTAAAGCCCCTTTTGAAATTCTAAAAATGAATTGAGTTTTTGTTGTATAATTAACTACTTGTGCAGGCCAGTCTGCATTACCATTTGTATTGTAATGAAATTCGCATGCATAAATTTTTTTAAAGTATTTAGCAATTGGTGTACCTTCCATTATTTCTTTAAGTCCAGATGAAATAATATAATGTT
This sequence comes from Bacilli bacterium, assembly GCA_045653225.1. Classification (GTDB taxonomy): domain Bacteria; phylum Bacillota_I; class Bacilli_A; order ML615J-28; family CAG-313; genus UBA1737. Next base: position 9,658 of record JAZOLP010000043.1, on the reverse strand, counting down.
CGATTTTGACACCCTTACTTTTTCCATATTCATTAATACGTTTAAACCATGTTTTAACACCAGGTAATAATTCAACATCTGTACCTAATGCTTCAAAAGCTTTTCGATTAATCTCAACATCTTTTCTTCTTGCTTGTTTAATCATCAAAAACATATATGCAAGAATTCTATCCATATTATTTTCACGAGCTATTCTATCGGCTCCACCCCAAAATTCAGAAGCTGTCATACCTAAACTAGGAATAAAAGTATATTCTTGTTGATCTTTTCCAGATAAAGTTTTATCGAAATCATATAATAACGCAATAGTTGGTTTTTTCATTTTATATACCTACTTTCTATTTTTACCTTTTAAAACAAATACTTGATATATACAATAAACAAAATATGGAATTGATAATATACCTAAAATAGGTAATATTACAGAACTAAAAGATACAGCAATAAAAATATACCATATTTTAAAATATTGTCTAAATCTGATTATTAATTCAATAATGACAAATACTATCCCTACAAAACAAAAAGCAATGACAGGATAGATTATCTTATAATACTCATATAAAATATTTATAGAAGAATTACCTGATTGTATCCACAAATCATTTAAAGCCTGATAATATTCAACTTGTGTTAACGATATTAAATATCCTATTAATGCTGCAAGAGGCATCAAGATTAACGGTAAAATATAAAAAACAACCTTTTTAGAATTTCCATAATACCAATCAAAGTTTTTTCTTGAATTACCATGTTTCATTCTACTATAAGCATCTAATCTTTCTTGTTTTATATTTCTAGTTCTTATATCTTCTTCACTAATTTTTAATATAGGACATATTACAATTAAATCTCTTGTATAAATTTTAATAGTTCCTTTTTCCCATCCAATAACGGTATTAACAGATACATTTGCTTTTTTAGCAAATTCTTCAACTGAAAGTCTAGCTTCTTCTCTTAATACTTTTATATTTGATGGAAGATAATTTACTTCATTTTCCATATTATTCACCTATTTAATATTTTTAAATAAATTTTCTTTGTTTAAAACCTTCGTATTTTTACTTTTTAATACTTGTTTTGTTGTTTCAGTTGTAATAATTATTGCTAAAGCTCTACCATAAACCATTAATTTATCTCTTAATTTTTTGTTATATTCATAATACGCATCCATAATAAATGAACCATTAAATTTCATTTTTAAAATATTTGCTTGTGATAAATCAATTCTAGGAAGAGCTTTTGATGGAGCATGCTTAGATAAAGAAAATAAAGGAAGGTTTTGAGCTACAAGTAATCTAAACCCTTCATCCAATCTTAATGACATTAAATATTGAATATATGTAACATCATAAACTAATAAATAAGCAGTATAAGCAAGAGTAATACCAATAACACTGGCTATAATGCCTTTCAATGAATATCTTAATATTGCAACAGCAATAAAGAGAACGTATATAGCAAAGATAATTACACTTGCAGATAAGCTACTTTGGAAATACTTAAAAAACATTTCCTGCATTTTCTTAGCTTCATTTAAACTATCAGACATACATTCTCCTTTCTATTTTTATTGTTGTTCTTTTAAAGTTTCTTTTAATACAAGAGGGATATTAATTCCTTGTGGACATTTTTTTACACAAGCTCCACATTCAACACATTTAGCTGCAGTAGCATCTTTTGGATATTCAGCATTTTTATACCAATTATTATTTAAAACTTCACCCATGGCATGACGATTATATACAGAGAAGTTTTCAGGAATATTAACGCCAAATGGACATGGCATACAATATCTACAATTAGTACAATCTACTTTTTTTGTTTTTAATATATTTAATCTTACAGCTTCAATTGCATCAGCCATTTCTTTAGTATATGCAATTTCTTCTTTAAATGTGTTAAGATTATCTTTAACTTGATCTAAACTTGACATTCCAGATAAAATAATTTTAATATTTGGAAATTGCATTAAAAATCTAAAACAATAAGATGCATTAGATAAATCTTTATTATATTTTAAGAACGGTTCATTTAAAGGGGCAGGCACATTAGCAAGCATACCACCTTTTACAGGTTCCATAATTACTACTGGAATGTTTCTTTCAGTTAAAATTTCATATCCTTCAAATCCAGGTTCATGAACCATATCTAAATAATTTAATTGAATTTGAACAAAATCAAAATCATATAAATCTAAAGCATCAATTAAAACTTCTTTTGGCGCATGAATAGAAAAACCTAAATGTTTGATTCTGCCTTCAGCTATAAGCTTTTTCATTTCATCAATTACACCTAATTCCTTGATTTTTTCTACACTACTTGCATTAAGTGCATGTAATAAATAAAAATCTATATAATTAGTTTTTAATCTTTCACAAGATTCATTAAAATATTTTAAAGCATCTTCTTTTGTTTCCATTCTAAAAATAGGTAATTTAGAAGTTAAATAATAACTACCTCTATCATATTCTTCTAAACATTTGCTAAGAGTTTCTTCAGAATTATTATACACATAAGCAGTATCATAATAATTCACCCCTTGTTCCATTGCAAGATCTATACAAGCTTTAGTTTCTTCATAAGTTTTTGGAAATCTCATACATCCAAAACCTAATCTACTTATTTTTTTTCCACAAAATTCATTATAAATCATAAGACTTCATTCTCCTTTATATTATATTATAACACATTTTTCATTAAATGTATAATTTTTAATTAATAGTTAATACTATAATTGTAAAATTTAAATGAAAAGAGGGATACACTTGGATAAAAAGAAAAAGAAACCTTCTAAAAATGAAACTCTTGATCCCGATTATTATTATCGTGATCAAGAAATGATGAGACCTGAAATTGAAAGCGAAATTGTGCAAAAAGATGAAGAAAAGTAATTCTTCATCTTTTTACTTTTATATTAATAAATTTATATAAAAAATAAAAAGCTCCAATTTATTGGAGCTTAAATACTATCTAAAACGATTTTGTAACCAACTAGGTACTTTTGTTTCACTACGTTCTGGTTCGTTGTCGTTTGTAGCACCACCTGAAACGTGTGGTTCAGGTTCTTTTTGAATCTTAGATGGTTGAACATAAGTAGGATTTTCATCAACTTCTGATTTTGGTTTATCAAAACCAGTTGCAATAACAGTTACAATTACTTCACCATTTAAGTCTAAATTGAATCCAGTACCATGAATAATTTCAATTTCTGATGATGATGCGTTTCTAATTTCTGCAACAATTTCTTCGATTTCACGCATTGTGATATCTTTATCGCAAGTAATTTGAACAATAGCATCAGTAGCACCATTAATATCAATTTCAAGTAATGGACTTTGAATAGCTTCTCTAGCTGCCTCAACAGCACGATTAGGACCAGCAGCAATACCAATACCCATTAACGCAGTACCTTTGTTTTTAAGAACTGTTCGAACGTCTGCAAAGTCAACATTAATTAAACCTGGTAAATTAATAATATCAGAAATACCTTGAACACCTCTTCTTAATACATTATCAGCTTCACTGAAAGCTTCAAGATATGTAGTATTAGTACCAATAATTTCTAATAATTTATCATTAGGAATTATTACTAATGTATCTACATAAGGTTTCATTTCTTCGATACCATTAATTGCTTGTTGCATTCTTCTACGGCCTTCAAAACCAAATGGTTTTGTTACAATACCAACAACTAATGCACCATTTTCTTTAGCACATTTTGCAACAATAGGAGCAGCACCTGTACCAGTTCCACCACCCATACCTGCAGTAATAAATACTAAATCAGCACCTTCAACAGCAGCTTTTACTTCTTCAATATTTTCTAATGCTGCTTCTTTACCGATTTCAGGCTCTGCACCTGCACCAAGACCTTTTGTAAGTTTACGTCCAATTTGAATACGATTTTCAGCTTTGGATAAACGAAGTACTTGACAGTCAGTATTAATTACGATATATTCAACGCCTTTTAAGTCATTTTCGATCATTCTGTTTACGGCATTCCCACCGCCACCACCTACACCAACAACTTTGATGACAGGTTTGGCACTAAACATTTCTTCATGTTGATCCATGTTATGACCTCCTTAATTTATAAATAAATTCTAATTTCCTATTCTAATTCAATTTTTCCTACTCTGATACAATCACGAGCAATCATTAATTCCTCATTTGTAGGAACTACTAAAACTTTAACTTTAGAATTAGCAGTACTAATTTCTAATTCTTCACCTTTAATTTCGTTTAACTTTTCATCAATTTCAATGCCTAAAGCTTCCTTAATTCTATTAACTACATGTAAACGACATTCAGGAGATTTTTCACCAATTCCAGCAGTGAAGATGATTGCATCTGCACCACCCATATAAACATAGTATTGACCAATGTAATCTGCAATACTCTTTTCTTGCATTCTTAAAATTAAATCAGCTTTATAATCACCTTCAGCTTGCATTGCTCTTACTTCACGAGCATCACTATGACCACCTGTGAATCCATAGAAACCTGATTTTTTATTTAAAATATTTACAATTTCATCAGCAGTTAAACCTTCGTGATTTGAAATGAATTGAATAACGGCTGGATCTAATGTACCACTTCTTGTACCCATTACTAAACCATCAAGTGGTGTAAGTCCCATTGTAGTTTCAACAACTTTACCATATTTAACAGCAGCAAGTGATGCACCATTACCAATATGACAAGTAATAATTCTTAAATCTTCAAGTGGTTTTCCTAATAGTTCAGCTGATCTATGTGAAACATATTTATGAGATGTTCCATGGAAACCATATTTACGAACTGAATATTTTTCATACCATTCATAAGGACAAGCATACATGTATGCTTCATCAGGCATAGATAAATGGAATGAAGTATCAAATACTGCAACGTTAACAACACCTGGAAGAGCTTCCATGAATGCACGAACGCCAGTTAAGTTAGCAGGATTATGTAATGGACCTAAGTCATTTACTGATTCAACAACTGCAATTGATTCTTCATCCATAATTACAGAATCAGAATATTTTTCTCCACAGTGTAAAACACGATGTCCAACACCTTTAATTTCATTTAGATCTTTAACGATTTCTTTTTCAACTAAAGCGCTTAATAACATTTGAACACTATCACCGTGATTTTTAACTTCAGGAACTAATTTTGTTTCTTTTTTACCATCATATTTAATAGTAAAGATTGGTTCTGGTTGACCAATTTTTTCAAAAATCCCTTCTGTTAAAACAATTTCACTAGCTTTAGTCATTTCTAATAATTGAAATTTTAAAGATGAACTACCAGCATTAACTGCCATAATTTTACTCATTTTATAAATCCTCCGATGTATTTTATTTTGATATATAGTTATGTATTTATTATAACATATTTTTTATTTTTTTTCAAAAGATATGTAAGTTTTTATTTTAGTAAATATTTTCATACTTTTATCTTTGACAAAAATAAAAAAATAAAATATAATAGATTTAAGGAGGAAGTTATGTTAAAAAAATTTTGTAAATATTATAAACCACACATGCCGTTATTTATTTTCGACATGTTTTGCGCACTACTAGTAGCATTATGTAATTTAGTTTATCCTTACTTAACACAAGATATAATTAAAGATTATGCTCCTAATAAGAATTTAACAGCGCTATTAATTTCTGGTGCGGTTCTTCTTGGAATATATATATTAAAAGCCATTTTAAACTTTATAATTCAAAACTATGGACATTGGTTAGGCGTATATATCCAAGCTGATATGAGAACTGAATTATTTAAGAAACTGCAACAATTACCATTTTCTTATTTTGACGATAATAAAACTGGGACTATTATGTCAAGAATTGTAAATGACTTACAAGAAATAACTGAACTTGCACATCATGGTCCTGAAGATATTTTCTTATCATTTGTAACACTTATTGGAGCTGGTGTTTTAATGTGTTTAAGAGTTGATCCTCTTCTTACTGGTATCATTTTTGCAGCTGTGCCATTTATTGTTATCTTTGCAGTTGTAAGAAGAAAACACATGACAACAGCTTGGAAGCAAACACGTATTGAAACAGGTGAAATTAATGCAAGTGTAGAATCTAGTATTTCTGGGATTAGAGTTTCAAAAGCTTATACAGCTATGGAACATGAAATAGATAAATTCGAAAAAGCAAATGTAAAATATCAAATCGCAAGAAAAAAAGCATACAAACAAATGGGTATTTTTGGTAGTGGAATGGGATTTTTCAATGATTTCTTATACTTATTAGCATTACTTGCAGGTAGTTTATTTTGGTATTATGGAAGAATTAACGCTGACGGATTTGCCGCATGTATTCTTTACATTACAATGATTATTAATCCTATAAGAACTTTAGTTTCAATTTTTGAACAAATTCAAAATGGTATGACTGGTTTTTCTAGATTCCAAGAAATATTAAATCTAGATAACGAATTAGAGCCAGAAAATCCTATCATTTTATCAGAGTTTAATGATGAAATTAAATATACAAATGTTTCATTTAAATACAATGTTAAAAAAGATGATATAGAACAAAAATTAATTTTAAATAATTTAAATTTAACAATTAAAAAAGGACAAACAGTAGCTCTAGTAGGTCCTACAGGTGGAGGAAAAACTACTATTTGTCATATTCTACCAAGATTTTATGAAATCCTTGATGGATCAATTACAATTGATGGAAAAGATATAAGAGAATTTTCTCTTGAATCATTACGATCTAAAATAGGAATTGTTGCACAAGATGTATTCTTATTTGGAGGTACAATTAAAGATAATATTTCATATGGTAATTTAGATGCTTCTATGGAACAAATAATAGAAGCTGCTAAAGCAGCAAATATTCATGATTTTATTATGACTTTAGAACATGGATATGATACAGAAGTTGGTGAAAGAGGTGTAAAACTTTCTGGTGGTCAAAAACAAAGAGTTTCTATTGCAAGAGCGTTCTTGAAAAATCCACCAATTCTAATTCTTGATGAAGCTACATCAGCACTAGATAATGTTACTGAAATGCAAATTCAACAAGCTTTAGAAAACCTAAGTACAGGAAGAACTACTATTGTTGTTGCACATAGATTATCAACAGTTAAAAATGCTGACAAAATTGTTGTAATAACAAATGAAGGTATTATGGAAGAAGGAACTCATGAAGAACTAATTGCTAAAAAAGGAATTTATGAAGGTCTATACCAATATCAATTTAAAAATCTATAAAAAAGAAACTTCTACTAATTAATTAGTAGAAGTTTTTTTAAATCTTCATTTCAAATAATACAATAGAATTAAGATCAAATATAGTAATTACATTTTCACATATCACAGCAAAACTGCCATTAGAATAATTTCTTGGTCTTCCAATGGAACCTGGATTTAAATAAATGACATTGTCAATTTTTTCAAGGCGTGCAACATGAGTATGTCCATAGCCATATAATTTTATACTACTATTATAATTTACTCTTAAATGTCCATGATGAAAATAACATCTTAACCCGTTAATAATAGTTTCATAATTATTATCAAAACCTACAGGCAGTAATGTTTCATCGTAAGATGAATCACAATTACCTCTTATTACTACAACCTTATCAGCTATACCCCAAAGTAATTCACTTATTTCTTTAGATGAAGTATTTAATTCATAAAAATTATTAAAGATATCACCAAGAATAATTAATTTATCTATTTGTTCACTTTTCATAAAATTAATTACCTTTTGTAATTTATCAGAATAACCATGTATATCAGATATAACCATAACTTTCATATTATCACCATTTGTATTATAGCACAAAAATAAGGCATAAGCCTTATTTTTAATAACCCATTTTTTTATAATGTTCTAATAATTCTTTAAATCTTTCGTAATGTACAACTTCTCTTTGTCTTAAGAATAATAATGGTTGAATTACTTCTTGATTATCTGTTAACAAAATTAAATGTTCATAAACTGCTCTTGCTTTTTGTTCTGCAGCCATATCTTCAACTATATTTGCAATAGGATCACCAACTGATGAAATATAATCAGTTGTAAAACTTATTGATTCATTATTAGATGGAAAAATATCTTTTCCGTGTTCAGTAAACCATCCATCTAATCCTTCTTTTTTTAGTTCATCAATAGTTGCATCTTTCATTAATAAATAAATCATTGATTGTAACATTTCTACATGAGCAAGTTCTTCAGTACCAATATCATTAAGTAGAGCTCTTCCCATTTCATCAGGCATAGTTATTCTTTGATTCAAATATCTTAGTGCTGCACCTAATTCGCCTTGGGCCCCACCATACTGGCTTAATAAATTTTTTGCCATTTTTAAATCTTTTTTTGTAATATTTAACGGATACTGCATTATTTTATTGTATTGCCACATTATTTATTTACCTCCCAGGGTAAATTTTTTTGCCAAGTCCATGTCTTATCAGTATTAGACGAATTTAAACACAACATCTTATTTTTATCTTCCATTTTTCTAACTAATTCATTATACTTTGCTACATATTGATCATATAAAAGTTTTACATTGGATTCATTAGGATGAGTATCTAAGTATAACCCTAAATCTATAATCGCAAAACTATATGCTCTTAATGCATTTTCATCAGTATATGCTAATTCTTTTGGGACATATTTGCCAAAATTATCATATAATTCCTGACTCATATTTCCTTTAGATAAGCCTTGAAGAGCTACATAAAATTTTGTATCTCTTGTATTATAATTATCAAAATAATTATAATGATTTAACATATAAATTACCTCCTTCACAATAATTATATGAAGGAAATAATAAATTGATTGTTTGTTTACCTATTACACAATGATCCATTCTAATTCTAGTATAATATTATATTTTTCAAAAACTGTCTTTGTTATCAACGATATCAGTTTTATCATATCACTATATGTTGCATTTTTTTTATTAATTAAAAAATTATGATGTAATTCTGAAATAGCAGCATCATTTACACTATTTACTTCCATAGAATTTTTAATAAGTTCCCATGTCTTTATTTCATTTAGATTTTTAAAAGTACAACCAGCATTCTTATCTTTTAAAGGATGAATAGTTTTCTTTTTTTCAAAATAAGATAAATACATTAAAAAAGAAAAAATGTCTTTTTTTAGTTTTAAAATGCAAGATAATATAATAGCTTTTTTGTTCATAAATGGAGATTTTCTATATCCAAATTCTGATTTATTGATATTTGTCATTGTTAAGATATTTCCACTATGATCTAAATAAGTTACACTTTCGATTACATCAGAAATTGATTTATTCCATGCTCCAGCATTCATATAAATCATTCCACCAATTGTACCAGGAATCCCAGCCAAAAACTCTAATCCACTTAAATTTTTACTAGACAATTTACTTGATAATATATTACCCATTACACCAGATTCAACATACACTTTTTCATCAGTTATTTCTATTTTGTTTAAACCTTTTATATATATAAATATTTTCTGATGAAAATTATCATTTATCAATAAGTTCGAACCATTACCTATTATGAAAAAATCTAATTTATTATTTAATATAAATTTGTATGCTTTTACTAAATTTTCTATATTGTTTGGTTTAAATAAAACTATGCACTCTCCTCCAATCCCAAGAGTCGTGTATTTGTTTA
>JAZOLP010000042.1:0-2281 GCA_045653225.1 Bacilli bacterium | reverse complement strand
AGGTGAATCATGTGAAGTTAAAGTAGAAATTACATATAATGTTGTAAAAAATTAAAATAAAAAATCCTACATTATTTGATAATGTAGGATTTATTTTTTTAGTTAGTATAGTTATCGAAATAACCTTGGATAAGAATAATTGGTGTTCCTTTATCTCCACTACCTGAAGTTAAGTCACAAAGTGAACCAATAAGGTCAGTAAGTTGTCTAGGAGTTGTTCCTTGAGATGCCATTTGACCAACTAAGTTATTGTCTTTTTGTTTGATAGCTTGTTTCATTGCTTCTTTAAGTTCTTCACCACTTAAGTTTGCAAAATCATTATCAGCTAAATATTTTAATTTAAGTTCGTTAGGTTGTCCATGTAAACCACTTGTGAAGAATGGAGCTACAACAGGGTCTGCAAGTTCCCAAATTTTTCCTACTGGATCTTTAAATGCACCATCTCCATAAACCATAACTTCGATAGTTTTACCTGTTTTTTCTTTTAATTGGTTTTGAATGTTTTCAACGATTACTTGACCATCTCTTGGGAATAATTTAATTTTGTCTTCAGTTGCTTTATTACTTCCAAGTAGACCATAATCTTTGTTATAACCACAACCATTGATTGATTCAGTTAAAATATCATCTAAACCATAAACTAAGTTAGCACCTTTAGCTTTTAAAAGACGTTTGCTACGAGCTCTTGAGTGAATATCACAACATAGAACATTTTCTGTAAAGTTAAGAATTGTTCTTACATCGTTTGCGAAAATAATTTCACATTCACAACCTTCATTTTCAACAAGTTCTCTATAATATGCTACATAGTCTACACCTGTGAAGTGATGTTTTTGATAACCAAATAATTCACGATATTTTGCTTCAGTAAGTACATCTGACCAAGGATTAACATTATGTTCATCTAATTGATCTAGAGAAACTAAATGATTACCAACTTCATCAGATGGGTAGCTAAGCATTAATACAATTTTCTTAGCGCCTCTTGCGATACCTTTTAAGCAAATTGAGAATCTATTTCTACTTAAAATTGGGAATACTACACCAAATGTTCCATTAGGGAATTTGTTTTTGATATCAGTTGCGATATCATCAACTGTAGCATAGTTTCCTTGTGCACGTGCAACAACTGCTTCAGTAATTCCAATTACATCTTTGTCTCGTAATTCGAATCCTTCTGAAATGCTTGCATTGATAACACTTTCTACAACAATCTTAGAAATATCATCATTTTCTCTAATAATAGGTGCTCTAACACCTCTTGATACTGTTCCTACTAATCTTTCCATTTTTTTACCTCTATTATTTATTAAAAATAAGACGTATATATTATACTATATTTCTTATAATTTTTTTTAAAAAATACTAATTTTTTTTAAGTAATAAATTATTTTAAATATTTGAAATATATGAACAAAATTGATATAATTAATTGAGGTAATATTTTATGTATGATAATATTAATGAATTTTTAGTTGAATCATTAAAAAAACAATATGGTGATGAATTAACTAAGGAAATTATTGAAGGATTCAAAATAAAAAGATATACAACTTTAAGAATTAACACTTTAAAGACTTCTAAAGAAGAAGTAATAAGTGTTTTAAATTCTTTAGGTGTTTTATATGAAGAAAATAAATTGTTTAAAGATGCTTTAATCATTAAGAATAAAACAAGTAAAGAAATGTTAGACTTAGATATTTGTAAAGAAGGAAAGATTTATCTACAAAGTTTATCTTCACAACTTCCTGCGTTATTATTAGAACCCAAGGAAAAATGTGATATTTTAGATATGTGTGCTTCTCCTGGTAGTAAGACAACATATCTTGCTCAACTTGTTAACAATAATTCTTTTATTACAGCATGTGAAATTGATAAAATTAGAATGGAACGTTTGAAATCTAATGTAGCAAAATTAGGTGCAAATTGTGTGAATTTTTTATGTGTAGATTCAAGAAAGTTAGATGACTTTTTTAGATTTGATCAAATCTTATTAGATGCACCATGTAGTGGTAGTGGTACTTTATCAATATACGATAAAAGTATGACTAAATTTTCAAAAGCATTAGTTTATAATTCTAGTAAATTACAATTTGAATTATTAAAAAAAGCATTATTAATTTTAAAGCCTGGTAATGAAATGATCTATTCAACTTGTTCAATTTTATCTATTGAAAATGAGGAAGTATTAAATAAAATTAAAAAGCTTGGAAATTATGAAATTATTCCATTTGATTCATCGATTAATAATGATCTTCACTTATTACCAACTACTATTCCT
>JAZOLP010000041.1:0-11849 GCA_045653225.1 Bacilli bacterium | reverse complement strand
ATTTTTTTATATTTATTAAGAAGTTCTCTATATGTCATTTTACACCTCTTTTTCATTTAAATATTTAATTAATCATTAATTTAATATTTCGATGAATTTTTTTATTATAAACTAACTCAATTATTTATTTATGAATTAATTATGACAATTATAAACAAATAAGTCATCAAAATGATGACTTAATTGATTAATTTTCTTCACTTGCGCTTAAAGCACGTTTTTGTTCAAAAGCGATTAAAGCTTCAATAACACTATCTAATTTACCTTCCATAACTCTATCTAATTGTTGAATAGTAAAGCCAATTCTATGGTCAGTAATTCTGTTTTGAGGATAGTTGTATGTTCTAATTTTTTCACTTCTATCGCCATGTCCAATTTTTGATTGTCTTTCAGCACCTTCTGCAGCTTCTTTTTCTTGAAGCATATGATCATAAAGTCTTGCACGAAGTACTTTTAAAGCACTAGCTTTATTTTCATGTTGACTCTTACCATCTTGACAGCTTACTACAATACCAGTTGGGATATGGGTTACACGAATAGCAGATTTAGTAGTATTTACACATTGTCCACCAGGACCTGATGCACAGAATGTATCAATTCTTACATCATTCATATCAAGTTCTACTTCTAATTCTTCTGCTTCTGGCATTACAAGTACAGTTGCAGTTGATGTATGAATTCTACCAGCAGATTCAGTTGATGGAACTCTTTGAACACGATGTGAACCAGACTCATATTTTAAATATGAATAAACTGAATCACCTTTAATCATAAATCCGATGTAACTAAATCCACCAGCTTCACATTGTTCTGAATCCATTAATTCAATTTTCCAACCACGTGATTCAGCATACTTAGTATACATTCTAAATAAATCACCAGCAAAAATATTTCCTTCATCTCCCCCTGCAGCTCCTCTGATTTCAACGATAACGTTCTTTTCATCATTAGGATCTTTAGGAATTAATAAGATCTTGATTTCTTCAATAATTTTTTCAATTCTTTCTTGTGATTCAACAAGTTCAAGTTCAGCCATTTCTCTTAAGTCAGGGTCTGAATCTTTACTCATCTCTTTTAAATCTTCAATATCTCTTTCTAACGTTTTAAGTTCAGTATATTTATTAACTACTTGTTCTAAACCTCTTTGTTCTTTAGAAAGTTCAGTTAGTTTTTTAATGTCTGATACTATATTTGGATCAGAAAGCATTTCTGTTATTTGATTATATCTTTCGCAAATAACTTCTAAACGGTCTCTCATGTTGTTCTCCTTATTCGTTATTATTACCGTTTAATCGGCGCATTCCCTGAGCACGACGACGTTTACCTACAGGTTTACGGAATTCTTTTTGTTCTGTAAATCTACATAAGTGACCATAGAAATGGTAGTCGAAATCTTGTAATGGACCTTGACGGTTTTTAGCAATTGAAACAATTACTTCAAGCATTTCTTTCTTTGATTTTTGTTCTCTTTGTAATTGTTCTTCTTTAAGTTTTTCATTTAATTGATCAGCCACATCTTGATCTTCAACATCACTTCTACGGTAAATGAAGAATACGATATCGGCATCTTGTTCAATACTTCCTGATTCTCTTAAGTCAGCAAGTTGAGGTGTTTTATTTTCACGACCTTCTAGGTTACGTGATAATTGTGATAACGCAAGAATAGGTACTTGTAATTCTTGTGCAAGAGTCTTTAATTGACGAGAGATTTTACTAACTTCTTCTTGACGATTACCTTTAGAATTTTCTGTAGTAATTAACTGTAAGTAGTCAATTACAATAAAATCAAGTTTTCCAGCTTGTTTTAATTGACGACATTTAGTTCTAATGTCTGCGATATTAGAAGATGGTGAAACATCAAAATATAAATTTTGTTTAGATAAATCTTCTTTTGCAAGACTTAATAATAATAATTCATCACTATTTAATTTACCACTTCTAATTTTTGATAAATCTACACCTGCTTGGAATGCATAAATTCTCATTAATAATTGTTCAATACTCATTTCTAATGAGAAGAAAGCAACATGAGCTTTATTATATTTTGCAATTTGTAAAGCTAAGTTAATAGCATATGATGATTTACCAACAGCTGGACGGGCAGCGAGAATCATTAAATCACCTTTTTGGAAACCTAAAGTAGCTTTATTTAAATTAGGGAAACCAGTATTTAAACCTATGATTTCTTGATCTTTACCTACATATGAATTAATTTTATTAAATACATCTTCTGCAGCTTCATTTAATGTCATGAATTCAGAAGTTCTTCTTAATTTAATAACATCCATTATATTAGTTTCAACCTTATCTAACATATCATTTAATTCATATCGATGATTTAAGATATCATCAGATAAATCCTGCATACGATGAAGTAATCTTCTTTCAATTGCTTTTTCTTCAACTATATCTATATATAGTTTTACAGAAGCAGTTGATGGAACAGAGTCAATGACTTCAACAAGGTAATCACTAATATTTGCTACATCAGAATAATTTAAACGTTTTAATTCTTCAACAACAGATAATACATCTATTAAATGGCCATTGTTTCTCAAATTTACCATTGCTCGATAAATCATGTTATGACGAGGATCATAAAAGTCTGTATCAGCAAGTTTTCCAATTAAACCATCAATAATTCTATTATCAATGAAAATACTACCTAATACATAAACTTCAGCTTCAGTATTAAATGGTACTGAACGATTATAGATAACTTCTTTCTTGTTATTCATAGACTCTCCTTTTTATAGTATTATTATTTTGTTGCAATAATGATACTAATGTTTGCAATAACTTCTTTATGTAATTGAACTTTAGCAGAATAATCACCTAAAGCAGTAACTAATGCTGTAAATGTAATTTTACGTTTATCGATTTTAAAACCAATAGTTTTTTCAACAGCTTCAGCGATATGTTTAGTTGTAACAGTACCTAAAACATGTCCATCAGCAGCAACTTTAACAATAATTTTTACTGGTTGTGCTTCAATTTTTACTTTTAAATCTTTCATTTCTTGAAGATGTAGAGCTTCTTTTTCAGCTTCAATTCTCTTTTGTTCTTCTAATTCTTTCATATTTCCATCAGAAGCAACTTTAGCAAGACCACCTTTTACTAAGAAATTAGCATATCCTGCTTGAAAATCTTTAACTTCACCTTTTTTTCCTTTGCCTTTTACATCTTGAATTAATATAACTTTCATAATTTTACTCCTATTTCTTATTTAGAAGGTTTTTCAACTATATGAATTGTCACTGTTGCATAAATATCATTATTTAATTTAATTTGTGATTCATATAGACCAAGTGCAACAACGTTGCTTGAGAAAATAACTTTACGTCTATCAATTTTCTTTCCAATAGCTTTTTCTAAAGCATTAGCAATTGTTTTTGAATTTACCAACTCTAAGATATGACCATTTTCATCAGTTTCTACAATAATCTTTAATGGATCTTTTTCAATGATTTTTTTGATTTCGTATAATTCTTTTAATTTTAATGCTTCTTCTTGAGCTTCTTCTTGTTTTTCTTGTTCAAACATACGAATGTTTTCTGCAGTTGCTTCAACAGCTTGTCCACTCGAAATTAATTGATTTGCTTGTTCTGTTGCAAACTCAATAATTTCACCACGAAGACCTTTATTTCTAACATCTTCTTGAAGAATAACTTTCTTAAATTCTTCTTCTTTTAATACTTCATCTATCGCAGCTTTTAAACGTTTAGTAGCAAGTGCCATATTATTAGTATTTAGTACACAAGCAGCAGCAGTTAAGTGACCACCACCACCTAGTTTTTCCATAAGAACTTGACAGTTAACTTTACCCAAACTTCTTGCAGAAATACGGATTGTTTTATTAGTACTATTACCACATGTTACAGCTAAAATAAATCCTTCAATAGATAATAATTCATCAGATACTTTTGCAAGTGTTGCAGCTTCTAAAACAATATCATCTGTTTGAATAGCAATAGCAACATTATTACGATAAACTTCAACTTTACCAATTAATTCATTTCTAGCAAGTTTTTCTTCTTTCTTTTCTTTTAAGTATTCTTTTACTTTACCCATACTTGCTTGTTTCTTAGCAAGTAAAGATGCAATTTCAAATGTCATATTCGAAGAACGGTATACAAAGTTATTTGTATCAACTACAATACCTAATAGCATCCATGTAGCTTCACTATCTGAAATTTTTAATTCATATTCTGAGAATTCAAGTAATGTGAAAATAACTTCGACGCTAGATGATGCAGCAGGTTCAGAATAATAATAAGTAGGATTAGAAATAGTTCCTTCATCATTTTTACGATGATGGTCAATAATACCAATCTTTTTAAATGCAGATAATTGTTTTTCATTTAATAATACTTGGCGTTGAGATTGACAGTCAAGAACCATTAATAAACTTTTTTCATTAGCTAGTTCAACTGCTTTATCAGGTGTAATAAACGATTTTAATAAAACTTTATGGAAACGTTTAATATCTTCATAAACTTTTCTAACTGTTGCATCTATACTATTTTCATCAAAAATAATGTAAACTTTTTTACCAAGTGCCATTGCAAGATTATACATTGCAATAGTTGCACCAAATGAGTCGGCATCTTGCCATTTATGACCACAACAGAATACTGTTCCAGCATCATTTAATAAATCTTCCAATTCTTGATATTTATATCTTAATTGAACTTTTATTTCTTTTCTAGTAGGATCTGTTTTTGCACCGTAGAATCTTGCAGTACCATTAACTAATACAACAACTTGGTCGCCACCACGATTTAAAGCAAGTTCAAGTTGGTCTTCAGCAAGATCAGAAAGTTCTTTAATATGTAAATCTTCACAAGCAATCCCCATACTTAAAGTAACATGAACAGCTTTTGTAGTTTTTAAAATCAACTTAATTTCATCTAAGATAGCGAAATTATCTTCCATCATTTTGATAAGTTGAGAATAGTTAGTCATTAACATGAATTTTGAATCTGAAAATGCTCTAACATATGCTTTAAACTTTTCAGCCCATTTAACAATTGCAGCAGTAATCTTACCATGACATTCACTTTTACCATGAACGTCTAAGTCAGATAAAGCTTCTTCTAAGTTATCAACATTGATATACCCTATCGCAATAGTACGATTAGCATATTGAGTTTTTAAATCAACGAATGCAGTAATTTCAGTTAGGTAAACTATTCTTAAACTTTGTACAAATGTAATTTGATATATTTTCTTAAATAATTCAATTTCGCTAGTTATTGAGTCTTCTGTTTGTTCTTCTTCTTCAATATCTTTAATAAATTCATAAATTTTACTATTTGCGATTTCTTTTAAATTTTTTTCTTTTAAACCGCTCATTAGCATTTTTTGAACAATCGGATTACTCCATTTTACTTTATACGCATTATCTAAAACGATAACACCAATCGGTAAATCTCTAAATGCTGTTTCACCAGCACCTTTAACCTTATACGAAATTGTATTCCATAATTCTAGTCTATTTTCTAAAGTTTCAATATATCGATGATTTTTACGATTTGTTAAGGAAACGATAACCGCAATAATTAAAGAAAATAATGCACCACAAATAACATAAAAAGAAATGTCATTTAACACTTGCATACCTTGGTTAATAACAAATAAAACAAGCGTAACAGTAGCAAGTAAAGATGCTATAATTAAAAACATTAATGAGATGTTTGATTTTCTTTTTATAATAATCACCTTTCATAATCAGTGTAATTATTATATCATATTTTAATTATTTTTTCAATTTTATAGTATTTAACACAAAAATAAATTAAATGATTAATTTAAAATACATTATTTTCTTTATTAATTAATTTTATTAACTTTTCGATTTTTTCCTATATAAACAAAAAGGTTATAGAATTTTCTATAACCTTTTTACTTTTATAATGTATATAAACCATGAATTAATGAAGAGAATTTTAATTCTTTTTCAACACCAGTTTTGTTATTTTTAACAGTTAAAGTATAAGTAACAGTTTCAGTATAATTAGGTACTTTTAATACTCTACCACTATCATCTAATAAATCTTTATTAGATGAAACACAAGTAATAGTGTAGTCTTGCATTGTTTGATATAAAGCAAGTTCAGCTTCAATTAATTCAATAAATTTATACCATAATTCACCATTTCCTTCAAGTAATGTTTGAGGACAATCTTTACCAGAGAATGTGTGATGACCTTGAACACGTGTAATATCTAAACCATTTTGAACTAATAATCTTGAAACTAATTGAGCTGTAATATGATAAGTTTTCCATAAATCTGAACCATAGTTACATGCTGTTTCAATACCAATTGAGTTTAAGTTACCACCACGGCTTGAAATATATCCATATGAACTACTATAATAAGTATTCCCCATATAATAATATCCATTTTCAATCTTCCATGTTGGACCATAGAAAGTTAATTTATAATTACCAGGAGCAGCAAGATCAGTAATTACACCATTAACAGAATAACTATAACCAGTTGAAACATTTGTATTTTTAACAACAGCAAATGTAGGTTTTGTATTACTTGTAGCCTTAACACCTGTATTTAACCATTGGAACTTAGTACCAGTTCCATCACCAGCATGCCATGCAACTTTTGTATCATCCATACTATGGAAAATACCATCATTACCTGTTGAATAGTGCCAACTTGTACCATTCCAATCATCACCATGGAAACCATTATACATCGCTTGAGCAATTACTTCACCATCTTGATGAGCTTTTGGCATACCTGAATAGTGAACAGTAATAAATTCAATACTTGACATTTTGCTACGACTTGGTTCAACATAGTAGTTTTCATTAACTTCATATTTCCAATTGAAATATAAATCAGAAACAGAAAGTACTACACTAGTATCATAATCATAAGCAACATTTAATTTATCTACATAATAAACTTCTGAATTATGAGCATTAGATAAAACACTATATAATTGTTTTTCTTCATTAGTTAAAACAGTAATACCAAGAACAAGTTTAACTTTGCTATTGCCTTTCATTTGAGCAATTATTTCAACATAACCACTTGATACACCTAAAACTTGACCAGATTCATCAACAGTCGCAATAGTTGGATTACTTGATATAAATTCAACTTCACCAGATGCAGCTTCTACAGTAGCATTAATTTGAATATATTCACCGACACCAACAACAGATGATGTTTCAAACTCAGCATCAATATATGGATCAATATATACTTCTACAGTAAATGAACCACTTAATTCAGTATTGCCTAAAACATCATATTTAACTGTAACAGTACCAACTTCTAAGCCATACATTACACCATTTTTATCAATTGTAAGAATAGATTCATCACTTGATGTAAATACTATTTTCTTGTTTGTTGTTTCTTCAGGCAATAATACCCATGTTAATTGATATGAGTCTAATTTACCTAAACGATCAACTTTATTTAATTCAAATGAAGTTGCTGGAGTTGAAGCGCTCCATTTTGCAGTTAGAACTAAATCACCTGACATATCTTTAGTGATTTTTTCAACTTTATTTCCATTTTGATCATACCATCCTAGGAAAGTACGTCCATCATCAATAACAAGATTTACTAATTCGGTTTCTTCGCCTCTTGTATATTCTGTAACTAAAGGTGTAGAACATAAGCAAGCCGCATAAACAACATTTCTTCTTTCTGCAGTCCAAAGACTTGTATTACCAGTAAAGAATTGATAAATACGCATATAACCTACATATGTACTAGTCCATGCAGATTGAGCATTATTAATTTTATTAATTTGTGAATCAATAGCAACAAACCATTCATACCAGAATTTAGGAGTTTCAGGGTCATTTACAAAGTAATTAGGATCTTGCACACCTTGACCAGCTGGTAAATATAGTTTATAACCGCCATCACTATTTCCACTCCATTTTTTAAGAACTGTTTCTTTAAATGTTTGTGTGTTTCCTGTATCACCATACCATGCTTGGAATGCAGGCCAGAATTCAGCTTCCATTTCTTCAAATGTTGATGCAGGTTTTGTTGGAAGTTGTCCATCTTCATATACATAAGAAATATTAAATGTATTATCAATTTCCCATTGTGCATATAAAGTGACTGCACCAGTTGTATATTTACTAATTGCTGTTAAATAAGCTGTAGAATTAGTTTCTAAAGTCCAACCCAAGAAAATATATCCACTCTTAGTTGCAGTAGGTAAATCACAACCTGTACCTTCAAGGTAAGTTTCAGGAGCTTGACCAGAGATTTCACCACCATTTAATTCATAACTAATTGAACTATAAACATCTAATTTTTCCCAGTTTGCATAAACTTTATAATCAGCAGTTGCAGTAGCAGGAACTAAAGTAACATAATTTGAAGAACCAAGTTTTGTTGACCATCCTAAAAATTCATATCCATCTTTTGTTGGAACAGGTAAAGTAACAACATTACCTGGTAAAAATTCATAAGGAGCATTTTCAGGTAATACACCACCATTTAAAACATAATTTATTTTACATGGTTCAACTATTTTTTCTTCCCATCTAGCTTCTAAAGTGATATTTCCAGTTGTACCTACAGGTATTTCAGTAACTAATTGATTATTAAAATACCAACCAACAAATGTATAACCTTCTTTTGTAGGACTTAATAAAACTAAAGGTAATTCATTAATTTGGTATTTAGATGGATTAGCTAAAATATTTGTATAAGTACCATCATTTTCATATGTTATAGAATATTCAGTTTCTAAAACTGTAATATCAAATTTATATTCTTTTGATTCTTTATTTAATGTAAATACAGCTTTAATCACAGTAGAACCCGCAGAAAGCGCAAATACTTTACCATTTGAAACTGTTGCTACATTAACATCTGAACTTGACCATTCAACTTTTACACCTTCTTGAAGTTCATAAGCAATCTCAACTTCTTCACCTTTATACATAGATGAAGGAACTTCAGAAAATGAAACATCATTTAATTTAGCTTTTTTACAAGAAGCCAAACTTAATACTAACACAAGTAATGCTACAAGTGTAATGTTAAATAATTTTTTCATAAGATTCCTCTCTTTCTTAATACTAATAATATACTACAAAAATTAAAAAATGTCAACGTTTTCATAAATAAGAAAAAAGTACAGATAAAAAATCTGTACTAAATTATTTTGATATTCTTAATTTATATAACAAATCATAGATTGCTTGTTTTCCCATAACTTCATGTCCTTTTTCATTAGGATGAGTAGGTATTATTTCGCTATCTGTTATGTAGCCTTCTTTATAACAATTTTCAAAAGTAATTCCACATTTATCAAAGTCTATTGTATGACATCCAAAAAAATCAGCTGCTTCTTTAATTGCTTTATTCAACATTGGTAAAGAATATAAACCATTATTAGTAGGGAAATGATTATAATTAATTCTTTTAAAAGTGTTTTGTGTAGCAAAAACAATTAAAGTATTAGGATATGTTTCTCTAATTTTACAAACTGTAATTGATATAGCTTCTAACAAACCAAAACCATTTTCCAATAAATCATTTTCAGGATAACTCCAATTAGGATTTTCAAAATACTCTTTAGTCAATAATGAATATGGTAAATGTGACATATCATTACAACCACGGTATAAAATAACCATATCTGGAGCAATTCGATCAATAGAGCCTTCAATTCTTTTTCCTAATTTTCTAATTTGAGAATCATGCCATGCGAAAGAAGTTTTATAATCAATGATATTTGTTTCATGGCTAGTATATGAACTACCACTATAACATACAGGAGTTATTTCACATTTAAAATATTTTTCAACATACTCCCACCAAACCATACCATCAAAATTATTGTAATTTTTTGCAGAACCTATTTCTTTTCCTACATCATTTAAACTTGGAATAAAATTTAATTCTTTACCGATATCTTCTTTTTTTATTTCATAACCATTAATAACTTTACCAATGTCTAAATACGTTGGGTATGCTTTTAAAGTTACACCAATATCTTTTTTAGATATTATTATTTCTGGTTCGTTTCTATTTATTTTTGTTGAAATACTGTCACCTAAAATAGCTATTCTCATAAAAACCTCATTTTATTATATTAAATTACTATGATTATACCACTCTATTTTAATTGAATCAATATAAATACAAAAAAATCTCAGGATAAAATCCTGAGATTAATTTAATATTATAGTTGTGGTCCAGCTTTAACTAATGCTTTACCAGCTTCGTTACCTGTATATTTAACAAAGTTCTTAACGAAACGAGCAGATAAGTCTTTAGCTTTTTCTTCCCATACTTGTGCATCTGCATAAGTGTCACGAGGATCTAAGATTGCAGGGTTAACACCAGGAAGTGCAGTTGGAACTTCTAAATTGAAGTAAGGAACAACTTTAGTTTCAGCTTTAAGAATAGAACCATCTAAGATAGCATCGATGATACCTCTTGTATCTTTAATAGAGATACGTTTACCAGAACCATTCCAACCTGTATTAACAAGGTATGCTTTAGCACCACTTGCTTCCATCTTCTTAACTAATTCTTCAGCATATTTAGTTGGATGAAGTTCTAGGAATGCTTGACCAAAACATGCAGAGAATGTAGGAGTTGGTTCAGTAATTCCACGTTCAGTACCAGCTAATTTTGAAGTAAATCCTGATAAGAAGTAATATTGAGCTTGTTCAGGAGTTAAAATTGAAACTGGAGGAAGAACACCGAATGCATCAGCTGATAAGAAAATAACATTCTTAGCAGCAGGAGCAGCAGAAACAGGACGAACGATTTTTTCGATATGATCGATTGGATAAGAAACACGTGTGTTTTCAGTTACAGAACCATCTTTAAAATCGATTTTGCCTTCTGCATCAACAGTAACATTTTCAAGTAAAGCATTACGTTTGATTGCTCTATAAATATCTGGTTCAGATTCTTTATCAAGGTTAATAACTTTAGCGTAACATCCACCTTCGAAGTTGAATACACCTTTGTCATCCCAACCATGTTCATCATCACCAATTAATAAACGTTTAGGGTCTGTAGATAATGTAGTTTTACCAGTACCAGATAGACCAAAGAATAATGCAGTATTTTCATTGTTCATATCTGTGTTAGCACTACAGTGCATTGAAGCCATACCTTTAAGTGGTAAATAGTAGTTCATCATTGAGAACATACCTTTCTTCATTTCACCACCATACCAAGTATTTAAAATAACTTGTTCACGAGAAGTGATGTTGAATGCAACAGCAGTTTCTGAATTTAAACCTAATTCTTTATAGTTTTCAACTTTAGCTTTTGATGCGTTATAGCAAACAAAATCAGGTTCAAAGTTTTCTAATTCTTCAGCACTTGGTTTAATAAACATATTAGTAACAAAGTGAGCTTGCCATGCAACTTCAACGATAAATCTAATAGCCATTCTTGTGTCTTTATTAGCACCACAGAAACAGTCTACAACATATAATTTTTTATCTGAAAGTTGTTTAACAGCTAAATCTTTTAAAACTTTCCAAGTTTCTTCACTACATGGATGGTTGTCATTTTTGAATTCATCTGAAGTCCACCAAACAGTGTCTTTTGAATTTTCATCCATAACGATAAATTTGTCTTTAGGCGAACGACCAGTATATACACCTGTCATTACATTTACTGTACCAAGTTCAGTTTCTTGACCTTTTTCAAAACCTTCTAAGCTTGGATCAGTTTCAGCTAAAAATAATTCTTCATAAGAAGGATTATGTACGATTTCTTTTACACCAGTAATACCATACTTAGCTAAATCAATAGTTTTCATAAAATGTTAACTCCTCTTTTTTATAATCTAATTTTTAAGTAGAATTTTTAGTT
>JAZOLP010000040.1:0-6974 GCA_045653225.1 Bacilli bacterium | reverse complement strand
ATGGCTGTTGTTTAAAAATCATATGAATTGCGGTTGAAGATAAAAAAGTGGTATAATATGTAAAAAAAGAAAGGTATAGATACAATGAACAATTTAAAACCGACAATAAAATTAGAAAATGTATCAATGTATTACCATGATAAAAATACTGTTAATATAGGTATAAGTAAAATCAATTTAGAATTTTATAAAGGAGAATTTGTTGCTATTACTGGTGAATCAGGTAGTGGTAAAACTTCATTACTTAATGTTATAGGTGCATCACTGGGATATCATGATGGTGAACTTTATTATGATAATGAACCTTCTTCATATTTTGATGATGAAGATCGTGAAACTTTTAGAAGAGAACGTATTGGTTATGTGTGTCAAAATTATAATTTGATTGATAGTTATACACTTATTCAAAATGTTGTTGCTTCTATGATTATTTCTGGTTGGAATATTAAAGATGCTGAAGTAAAAGCTTTAGAATATTTGGACAAAGTTGGTTTAAAAGCCTTTGCAAATAAAAAAGCTTCTAAAATTTCAAGTGGGCAAAAACAACGATTAGGGATTGCTCGTGCTTTAGCTAAAGAAACTGATATTATTTTAGCTGATGAACCAACTGGAAATTTAGATTCGGAAAATGGATTAGAAATTGTAAAACTTCTAAAAGAATTATCTAAAGATCATTTAGTTATAATGGTTACACATAATGTTGATGAAGCATTAGGTTATGCCACACGTATTATAAGATTAAGTGACGGCCATGTTGTACTTGATGAGAAGAAAGAAGTAGTAAATTATTTATCTGCTTCATTTGAAGAAAAGGAGAAATTAAATCCATATAAAATTGCTTGGAGTTTCTCATGTTTTAATCGTAGTGCAAAACCTCGACGATCAATCTTTTTATCAATCTTTTTATTATTAATTTCAATAACAACCTTTATTTTTATTGGAACAATTATTTCAAATATGGATGAAACAAAGACTAAAATCTACGATTCATCTGCGTTTTTAAATGAACAGACTAATCGACTTATTGTAATGAAAGATGATGAGTCCTTTATTACATCTGCTGACGTTGAGAAAATTAAAAATTTAAAATATGTTCTTCAAGTTGATAAATTTGATTTGGTAAATGATTTTAATTACTATTTAGAAGGTGATTACATTTTAGAACCTCAAGCATTATATGAATATGACGCGAATGGTTTTCCTATTGAATCTACAGTTGAAATAAGAACAGTGCCTAAGTTTTTAAATAAAACAAATTTTATGAAGTCTATTAGTTGTATTGATGAAAAAGATATTATAGTAGGAACTATTCCTTCTAAATTGACTGAAATAGCTATTTATGGTGAGGAAGAAGATTTAGGGAAAACTATTAAAATATATTTTCAAATTAATGGGTCTAAAAATTGGGATGTACAACAATACATTTCGTTTGATATGACAGTTTCTTGTGTTTTAAAACATAATAAGGATTTTAATGAACAACAAGTATATTATTCTTACGATTTTTGTAGACAAATGATTGCTAATGCAAGCGCAACAACAAATCATATTCTATATTATTACTTACAAAATGGTGAAAATTTAGTTCAAAAGACAAAAAGAGTATATTTATTTACAGATAATATAGGTGAAAATAATTGTTATATTTCTCAATCATTTTTTGGTGAATCTAGAAAAAGACCTATTAGTGGCAATGTTGGTTTAGATAGTCCTCATCCTGATAATCTTCTTTATCATGTTTCTAATTATGATGAGTTAATGAGCGCCTCAATGCTTAAGTTAGATGTTTCTTTATTCGAAACATATTTTAAAGATGTTGATTCAAAACAATTTACTGTGTATATTGAAGATTATGCTTATACGGATGAAGTAATTAAAGAAATTAATAATTTAGGATATACTGCAATGAGTAGTTATCGTGCAAGTACTCTAGAGTATGATTATGATTTATTAAATAGTCGTAATGTTACCATAATTGTTTGTGTAATTTCATTATTAGTAATTTTCGCATTAACTTTATTTGTGTTAGTAGCATTCTTAGGATTAAATCAAAATGATTATTTACTATTAAGACTTATTGGAATGAATAAAAAAACTATGTATTGGACAAATCTCTTTGAAATGTTAGTTACTGCATTTGTTATGTTTATTCTTGCAATAATATGTACTTACATTTTAGATTTTATAAATGTTCAAATGATTCATGATATAGTAAAATACATGGTATGGTATCAATTTATTATTATTTTTATAGTTGATTTATTCATTGTTTGGGCAACAACGAATAGATTTAACAATTCTCTTCAAAAAAAGACAAAGACAGGATTTAATGAATAGGTGATAATATGAAGAAAATTGTAATTGAAAACTTAAATAAATATTATAATAAAGGCACTAAAAATGAATTACATGTAATAAATAATACATCATTAGAGTTTGATTCATGTGGCTTTGTTTGCCTTTTAGGTGAATCAGGTAGTGGTAAAACTACATTATTAAATGTAATGAGTGGTATTGATAGTTATTTAAAAGGTTCTATTGTTGTTGATGGAGAACAATTATATTGTAATAACAGTAAATCTGAACCCATTAAAAATAATAAATTCGGATATGTTTTCCAAAATTATTATATGTTAGATAATGAAACTGTATATGAAAATTTAAGACTTGCTCTTGCACCGTATAATCTAACAAATAATGAAATTAAAGATCGAATAGATTATGTTTTAAATGCTGTTGATATGGCCAAATTTATTAAACGTAAACTTAAAAATTTATCAGGTGGTCAGGCGCAAAGAATTGCTATAGCTAGAGCTTTAATTAAATCTCCAGATGTTATTTTTGCAGATGAGCCTACAGGTAACTTGGATGAGCAAACAACACTAAAAGTAATGTCTATTTTAAAGAATATTTCAAAGAAATGTTTAGTCATAGTAGCCACTCATGAAAGAAGAATTGCAGAATTCTTTGCTGATAGAATTATTTCGATAAGCGACGGTAAGATAATTGATGATAAAATGATTTCATCTAAAGAAAATGTATACGCAACAGTTGACGATCATAATTTATATTTGAAAGAATATAATAAAGTAACTTTAGATAGTGATATTCATAACATTGATGTGTATAGTAATTCAAATGAAAAAGTCGAATTGAAAATTATTTGTGAACATGGTAAATTTTATATACTAAGTGATAAACCAGAAAACATTCAAGTTATTCAAAAGACTGATAATATTCAAGCAATCGATAGTTTTAAACCAGTTATGGATAAGGAAAAAATCGAAGAGACAACTTATGACTTACCTAAGCCAAAAAATGAAAATTCTGGTGTTCTTACTTGGAAGGAAATCTTTAATAAAGTATTAACTAATTCAAAAACTAAAAGTTATTTCATTATGATAATAGCATTAATATTAATATCAATGATTTCAGTCATAGCTGTTGGAGACATTATGACAATAAGTAAAGATAATATTAAAGATTACTTAAAGGAGGATTCATATACTACCAAATATGAATTTTCAATGAGTGAATACGCAAATAATTCTAGATTTAATGACACTATTATGTATTTATCTGAAATTTTAGATGAAAAATTAGAAAACACAGAAATAATGCCAACATTAAATATTAATGCGTATTTTGAATATGATGGATTTGAACAAATAGAAAAAGTAGTTGATTCAAGTTCTACAGCATTTAATGATTTTACGTATTTATCTTTAGATTATTTTGATGAAAATACAATAATTTATGGAAGGTCACCTTCAAATTCTAATGAAGTAGTTGTTGATAAATGGGTACTTGATTCGTTTATGAATCAAAATAATTTAGTTTCTACATCAATTACAAAGTATGAAACATTTTTAAATAAAACATTTAAATCTAAACAAACTTCAACTGTATTTACAATAGTAGGAATTTGTGAAGTTAATTCAAAATGTGTTTATGTTGAAGAATGTGATTATATTAGTGGTTCAAGTGCAAGTTTAAAAGTTATGAGTTTAAGCGAACTAAAATCTTTATATCCTGGTATTTATGATAATATTTCATTATCAGATAATGAATTATTAATTAATAGTAATCAATACAAGGAAAATATGTCTCCTGCTGCTATTGGTGGTATTAGATATAATGTAGTTGGCTCTTTTAAAGATGAAACAGTTAGATATGTTTTATCTGATGAAGGTGTTCAAAGATTAAAATATGCTTTAATTGCTAATAAGAAATCATTAAATGCTTATTCAAAAGATAGTACTGAATTAGAAACATTATTACAAGAAATTTTTAGTTCAACAGATAAAAAATATGAAGATATTATAAAATATGTTCAATATACGTCTTATTCTCATTATAATGATGTAGCTTCTACATATTATTCTGATAAAGAAGCGAAATTAAGAAGTAGAATAATTGTTACTTTTGCGATATTTGTAATGTGTACTGCTACTTTATTTATTACAATGAAAGCTCATGCTAATGCAAATATGAATTCAACAATGGTTTATAGACTACTTGGATTAAAGAAAAATGTTGTTATTAGAATTTATTCGTTAGAAATTTTAATTGCGTCGATAATAGTTATGATTCCATCTAGTTTACTAGTTGTTGGAGTATTAGAATTCATAGAACATATGCCAGCTTCAATGTATGAATTTGCATTAACTATGGATGCTTATTGTTTAACTATGCTTGCGCTATTAATTGTAAATGTTATAGTTGGAATTTTACCAGTAGTTTTAATAATGCGTAAAACTCCTGCTCAATTAGTTTCTCAATATGATATTTAATTAAATAAATTATAAGGTTGGTAATATGTATGAGTGAGAAAATTAAAAATATTGCGAAAAATAGTTTAATAGAATATATTAAATGGCGAGGAGATTTAAGTTTTGATCAAGATAAATTTAACGAAATCGATTCTTTTATTCTAACGCAACTTACATATTATGATTATAATGGGTTAGTTTTTGATGAACCAATTAAATTAAAAACAGTTTTACAAAATTTTTACAACCAACAAACAAATCGTAAAATTAAATTGGGTTTAATTGTACCAAATCATATTGCTGATCTTGGTAAATTGGTAATGAAATCAAAAAGATTTGAAGATATTTATATTTCTAATTATGTTGATAAATATGACAAAATAAGAAAAGAACAATTTTGTGCAGTAACATTTCATATAAATGATAAATTTAAAGTAATTTCATTTAAAGGAACTGATGATACTTTAATTGGTTGGGAAGAAGATTTTAATATGATTGTTTCTTTTCCTATTTCTGCTCAAATTTCTGCCTTAGATTATTTTGTTATGGTTTATAATAAATATCCTAATGCTCAATTTGACTTATGTGGTCACTCTAAAGGTGGGAATTTGGCTATGTATGCTGGACTTTATGCTAGTGATATAGTGAAATATCATATTCATAAAATTTATAATTTTGATGGTCCAGGCTTTGAAACTGATGATATTGATTTGGTGCTTTATTCGCAAATAAAAAATAAAATTAAAACCATTTTACCTACTAATTCTATTATAGGCATGATTTTTAATCAATTAGGAACAGTTAAAGTTGTTAAAAGTTCAGCAAAACCTATATTTCAACATGATGGATTTACTTGGGAAATTGATGTAAATAAATTTTCTAAGTCAAGTTTATCAACTAATAGTATAAATTTTTCAGAATCCTTAAATGCTTTTGTAGCAAAACTTGATGAGAATACTAGAAAATCTTTATGTGATTCATTAGAAAAATGTATTGATAAACTTAATATCAAAACTCTATCTGAGATTACTACTTTAAAACCAAAATCCTTAAGCGCATTGAATGCTTTTACCAAAAATGATCGTATTATATTTTTAGAATTTATAAAAATAGTAATAAAAAGTAGAATATTTATGTAATAGGAGCAATAAGTGAAAAAGATATTTGAAGTTATAAAAAGATACTTAAAAAGATATTTTATTGATGCAATGTCATATATGGCATTAGGATTATTTGCATCATTATTAATTGGAACTATTATTGGCGCTTTATCTGATATACCATTTTTGTCTTTTTTAAAAAATGATTTTATAATTAGTGGTAATACATATAAAGAAGGCATTGTTGGAATAATTAAATCTTCTTATACTTATGGTGCTGCGATAGGTGTTTCAATGGCATATGGGTTAAAAAAAGATCCATTAGTTATTTTTTCATCATGTGCAACAGGAGCTGTAGGTGCAGTGGCTGGAGGCCCAGTTGGTGCTTATTTAGGAGCTTTAGTTGGAATGGAACTAGGTGGTTTAGTATCTAAAAAGACATTAGTAGATATTGTCATAACTCCACTAGTTGTTGTAGTTATCGGATGCTTAGTTGGTTATTATATTGGTGTGCCTGTTAATAAATTAATGCAAGCACTTGGAGTATTTATCAATAATGCTACTAACTATCAACCAATAATTTCTGCTATTATAATTTCTGTTGTTGTTGGAATGGTTTTAACAATGCCTCTATCTTCAGCTGCACTTTGTTCAATGATTGGAATAAGTGGATTAGCAGGCGGTGCAGCAACTATTGGTTGTTGTTGTCAAATGATTGGTTTTGCGGTTCAAAGCTATAAAGATAATAAAATAAGCGGTGTTGTTTCTGTAGGTATAGGAACAAGTATGTTACAGTTTAGTAATTGTTTGAAAAAACCAATAATATGGCTGCCTACAATAATTACAAGTGCAATTTTAGGACCAATAGGAACTTGTGTTTTTAAAATTGTAAATAATAATTCTTTACTTTGTGGTATGGGTACTTGCGGATTCACTGGTATTTTTGGTGCTTATGAATCTATGGTTTTATCTAATTCTTCATATAATAAGTTTCAAATAATTTTGATTTTGTTATTTATATGTGTAATTGCACCTGCTGTTTTAACTTGGATTATTGATAAAGTTTTTAGAAAATTTAATCTTATCAAAGACAATGATTTAT
>JAZOLP010000039.1:0-22197 GCA_045653225.1 Bacilli bacterium | reverse complement strand
ACAGGTCTATCAATCTTTACAATATCTGCACATTGATTTCCATCTAGTTGTTTTAATGCACTAGCAAAATAATTTATATCTAAATTTTGTTCTGTTAAATCTTCTATTCCAAAATTCTTTTGTCCTACTTTTATGACTCGACCAAAATATGAATTATTATATTCAATTACACCATTTTCTTTTATCCCTTTTAAAGCTAATATTAAATCAATATTTTCTTTTTCATTATTAGTCTTTTTAAAGTATTTCTTTTTAGAAAACAAAAACTTTATATTTTCTAAAATACAAGCATAAAAGATTCCATCACTTGTTGGCATAAACATAATGACTGCTAGTATTAGCATTATTATTGCAAATACCCATGCATCCATTGTTATAGCAATAAAGGTAATTGCAAATACTATTAATGCAACAATAATATCTGGCATTGAATAACATTTCCATACTGTATTTTTAACTTTTATTTTTTTAGGAATTATTCTCATTCTTCTCCCCCTTTACCTTCAGATGTTTCTTCAGTTTCTTTCTCTTCTACATACCTACTATTTTCTTTTTCTTGTTCTTTTTTCTTATTTTCATTTCTCTTACTTAATCTTCTACTCATTCCACTGATTCCTCTAATTATCTTACTTGCTGTACCAAATGTTAAAGCACTTGCAAATCTTGTACCATAGAATGCACTTCTTAAGAAACTACCGCCGGCGTGCATATCATCAGCTTGTCCAAATAATCTTGCAAATAAAGTTTGCCCAGCTGGAATTACAAGTGATCCACCAATTATCATAAATATTAAAAACATTGAATTTGCAAAATTAGATACTCCTGGTATCCTCATTTTAGATACCATTGGTAAAATTAAAGTAAAAATATTAACTGAAAAGACAGTACCATATGCTAGAACTATTTTAGTAACAAATGATTCTCTCCAAATCTTAAATCTAGCTCCATCATCTACTGCAATAGTTGACATAGAAATAGGAAGTGTAATATAAAGTAAAACTATTTCATACACTCTTTTAGCAAGATTAATTACAGCAACTACCATAGCAATCATTAAACCAATTGATGCTATCATTGCAGGAAGATACAAGAAACTATCTGGTTTTACCATTCCATTATTCTTCCAACTTGTAGGCCAAATACCAAATGCTGCAGTATTATAATCTCCAAAGATTTTTCTAACTGATAAACTTGAAACATCTATTTCTTTTATTGAATAACCATTTACCCAGTCACCAACACAAGCATTAAATATTTGATTAGAAATTTTTGTAGTATTACCTATTTCAAATATTTCATGAACTAAAGTAAGTATTGCATTAGAAATTAGAATACCAAGTATTACAACTACAACCATAGCAAGTGTTCCAAGTAGTGCAAGAAAGAACTTTCCTATAATTGATGATACATTTCTATTGTTTGCTATCATATTTTTAACAAGTGCAACTATTGTAAATATACAAGTAAGTCCAACTGCTAAAATAAACACACACCAAAATATAGTACCAACTGTTGAGTCTCCAACAATAAACTCTATTATGTTTACGCTTTTACCATTATAATTTACATTAGTAACACCAGATATAGCTTCAAAGATTTCCATAATCCCATCAATTAATTTCAAAAACCAAAGAAATAAAAGTAAAATCAACTCTTGAAAAAATATAAGCATTATTCACTTCTCCTTTTCTTATTATATATAGTAAAGGCGATAAGATATTATCTTACCGCCTTGTATAAGAAGCTAGTTAGCTCCAATTCCTACCCAAGATGATAAGCCTTCAATTAATAATGGTGCACCCATTGCGACAACGAAAATAATCACAATTCCAATAATCAAATTCTTAACCATATCACGAGCATTGATTTTTTCTTCATTTTTGTGTGCGATTGCAATTTTAATACCAACATAAGCACCCCATACAATAACAACTGCAGCTAGTGCCATAACAATATAAATCCAAAAACTATTCATTAATTCACTTAATTTTGTAACAATTCCTTGTAAAGAATCATTTAAACTTGCTTCTGCTAAAAACATCATAATTTATTTACCTCTTTCCTTTATTATTTTTTCTTGTTTTTAATTTGCATGAATATAATTGTTCCACCAACTAGTAAAACAACTAAAATTAATATTAATACTAGTGGTGTAGATGAACTTCCTTTACTATCATCTACATCATCATTTCCATCAGTAGGAGTATTATCTTCTACTGGTGTTTTATTTTCATCTTCACCATTATTTGGAGTATTAGAATTATCTTGATTATTATCACTATTTCCAGTATCTCCATTTGGTTTATTTCCATTATTTGTTCCATTATCCCCACTTGGATCATTTACAGAACCCTGATTATTATTGTTGTTATTATTTTGATTATCGTTTGTATTGTTTTGATTACCATTTTGATTTTGTTGATTATTGTTTACATCATCATTTTGATTGTTATTACTATCATCAACATTTCCTCCATTATTAACATCATCTTGATTATTATTATCATCTACTGGTGGTTTAACTGGAGTTGGTGGTTGTTGAGGAGTTGGCGGTGTTACTATAACATCGTCTTCTTCAACTTTATTTTCAATTTCAAATTTAGTTAAGATAACCCCATAATCATTTACCACAATTATTTGGTATTTCCCTTCTAAATTTGAATAATCAATATAACCATAATCATTTACATCCATTGTGATATTTGGTTGTCCAGTTTTTGAAAATATAATTTGTAACTTTGAATTATCTATGTGACTACACTCACACCTATTACTTACAAAGAATAACATTGCTTCTTTATTAAGTTCTGAGTATAAAGTATATGTATGTTCATGTACTGGTTCATCATTTTCATTATATCCATTATCTTTACTTGTTGAGAAGTTTGATAAATAACTATAATTACACCTATTACATACATGTTTAATACATCCAATAGTATCATTATCTGAATTAACTAATATCTCAGTATATTCATGACCTAATGGATCTACATATTCACTAACAAATCTATCACTACAGATAATACAAAAGTTTTCTTTGTATCCATAAGTTGCACAAGTTGGTTCAATTATTCGACTTCCATAATTATGTCCACTTGAGTTTACATAATCAGCAACAAATGTATAATGACAAGTCTCACAATAATAATTGGTATATCCACCTTCAAAACAAGTAGGTGAAATTACTTCTTTTGTATAGTTATGACCTAATCTATCAATGTAGTTGTTATTGTAAGAATAATTACAAGTTAAACAACTATGCTTTGTATAGCCTTCTTCATCACAAGTTGGTGGTATATCAATACTTTCAAATGTATGACCTATTTCATCTACATGGTCACTTGTATATTCATGTCCACAAGTAGAACAAAAATGAGTGGTATAACCTTTATGAGTACAAGTAGGTTTTACAACAACTGACATATACTTATGTCCTAGTGGTTCACTGGTTTCATTTTTATAACTAAAGTCACACCTAATACACTCAAATAATGTATGAGCTCCAGTTGTACATGTTGCATTTTTATTAGACTCTTTAAACTCATGACCTAATGCTTCTACATACTTATCTTTATAAGAGTAATTACAAACTTTACAAGTAAAAGTTGTATAACCTTGTGATAGACAAGTTGCATCAGTAGTAAACTCTAGATATTCATGAGTACATTCATTATATGGATTTTCACTAGCATTAACTTTCATCTTATTAGTACTAAATGACAATCCAAAGAATATAGCCAAAAGTCCAAAGACTAAATAGTATCTAAATTTTCTCAAATAGTATCCTCCTTCTTTAATTATTTTACTGCAAGGTCTT
Source organism: Bacilli bacterium (assembly GCA_045653225.1). Lineage (GTDB taxonomy): Bacteria > Bacillota_I > Bacilli_A > ML615J-28 > CAG-313 > UBA1737. The sequence goes on along the minus strand of JAZOLP010000039.1, from coordinate 18,377 downwards.
GCAGACGTAATAATTCTGGTAATGCCTCACCAGATATATAGTCTGCTAGGTCTTGCATTTTTTGTGCTATGGTTTGGTCATAATTTTCCATTAACATATAAAGAATTGTTGCTTTATCTTCTAGTCTTGCTTCTTTGATAGTTCTTCTATCTCTACCATTTAACATTCTAGTAAGAATATCAATTTTCTTATGAATTTCATTTATGACTTTATCCCATTCTTTATCAAGTTCTAATAACTTGTCTTGATTACTCTCTTCTAGTATCACCTCTTGTTCATCTAGTTTATTGATTTCATCTAATATTCTATCTTCATCACTACTACCATTTTGATTTACTATATCAAATACATAATCTTGCTTTTCAAAAAGTCTTGCTTCTCTTTTAGATACATCAGCTTTGCCTTCTGGAAAGTAAACATCTTTTAACTCATATGATGGAGTAAACTTTGTCCAAATAGGTTCATATCCTCTAACTGATACAATAGCATCTCCTTTGTCATTACCATTAAGACGTTCTAACATTCCAATAGTAATTAATGGCTGATTACTTGCTCCAGTATTACTTGATGCAGGATTTTCAGCATTTGTATTAACTGAAAAGTTTTTAACCTTTTTCTGTCCACATAGTTCTGAAAACTCTTTTCTAGTATCTGGATCATCACTACCAATAAAGATTTTAACGTTACAGTTAGTTTTAATAATATCTCCGATGTCTTTTCCATATTTAGCAGTCAACTGACTAAATGATTGTAAGACAAATAAGAATCTTATACCTCTTGAACGAGCAACTGTTACCATACCTTCCATATTTTCAAATTTAGGTAAGTTACCAAACTCATCTAAAACAAAATATGTATTTCGTTTTAATATTGCAGTTTCACACTGATTTCTTCTTAAGTTAAGATTTGCTTTTTCAACAAGTTCTTTATACATTTGAGTAATAAACAATGTAACAAATCTATGTCTTGTAAATCTTTCATCTGGAACTATAATGAATACCGCATTAGGTTCCTCATCAAGATTTATAATATCTAAATCATTTTCTGATGTTAAAGATAAGATTCCATCATCAGATAATTGTTGCATATAACTATTTACTTCAGATAAATAACTTGTTAGAGTTTTATCACTTGTAATAAGTACAGTGTTTACAAGTCCTCTAACTTTAGAAAACTCATCACGTCCTTCAAGTAAATATTCTCTTAAAGCTGTAGTATCTTCACTACAATATTTAGTGATGTTATGATAGATATTGAAAAGTAGTAATTGTTTTTCTTCTACTTTTCCTTTGATACAATCTTCACATAGTGCTAAAACAAAACCAAAGATTAAGTTTCTTGCACCTTCTTCCCAAGTTGGTTGGTCTTTATTTTGTACAGGACATAATGTATAAACTAAATCTTGAGCGTTCTCATAGATTTCATCTTTTAACTCTTGAACTCTTGTTCTTGCATCTTTATAAGATAAAAATGTTTCTCCTGCACCATAATACTTTCCATCTTTGTTTTGAAGATTATTTTCTAAATCTTTAACTAGTTTAATACGCCTAATTAATACATTCATTGGATTCCATCTAGCTGAAGAGTAAGGTTCTCTTAAATCTAACATTGAGATTTTATATCCTTCTTTTATTAACTGATTAGCATGCTTTTCGTATAACTCTTTCTTTGGGTCAGTTATAACAATAGAAGGCTTAGTTTTACATCTACCTAACACTTCAATATTTTGGTCAACAAATCCCGTTGTTTTACCACTTCCTGTAGTACCAACAATTAATGCATGTAATTGACTTGTAGCAATTACTTCCACATTACTACCTTTCTTTTCAGCACCTATAACAATACCATCTTTTGAATACTTAAAATCTTTGAATGTATTCACTTCAAATTCACGAAGTTTTTTTAACTTTTTAGTAGTTAACCATTCAGTATCTTCTAGATCATTTTCATTTAATGCAATGTTTTGAGCATCTATACGATACATCATTAAATATCCAATAATAAGTAACCCACATACAACTCCAACTACTAAATAATAATTACGATTATTTAAAATAATGGAAATGCTATCTTTAGTAGTCAAATTAAATATAAGTAATATAAGTACTGCCATAAAGGTGAAGATAAATAACCAAAGAAGAATATCTAAACTTCGGGATTTTTTCTTTTTGTGCTTAAGGGCTTCATCTCTATTCACACTTTATTTTTCCTCCTTATCCTTTTTAGATTGTTTAATCCTTTCTTGTTTCATTTCCTCTTCGATTTCCTCTAATCTTCTTGAAAAATCTCTTTCAAGTAATCTACTTTGGAAAGCAAATGACTGTAAGAATTTACCAAACATACTATTTACTTTCTTTTCGGAAATGATAATTCTACGTTTTAATTTTGTATCATTTGGCTTGTACTTTTTATTAAGGCTTCTTTCAAAATATTCAGGCTTTATTTTTCTAGCAAGATTAAGCACCAAATTACCCTGTCTTCTGATATAATCAGCTTCTATGTTATCTATGATTTTTTTTGCCTTATCATCAATTCGATAACCATACTTTTCTTTATTTCTTTCCATTTCTTCAAGTTTTACATTTTCATCAGAAAACAAATGAGTATACCCAATTATTTTTTCTATTGCCATCTTCTTTTGTTCTAAAGCTCTGTAAAATTCTTTATCTGCCTTTCGAGCTTCCCTATCATAACTTAGTAAAAGTCTAACTATGTTATCTACCCTTTCCCTATATGGCTCCATATCTTTACTACCATATGATAATCTTCCTTCTTTTGGTAATTCTTTTACAAGTTTAAGTAGTTCTTCTTTTACTTCATCTTTTGTTGTTATGGCAACATTAATAGCAGTCATTCCCTTAAGCTCTCGCAAAGCCTCCAATCTACTTTTATACACATCATCTCTATCATCATCTAAATAAAGTCCAGCATTAATAAACATTTTATCAATAGCATGTTTATCAACTGTTCCCTTGCTTCTATACTTTAGTCCACCTTTACCATCTCTATATCTTGGTTCCTTTTCCCAAAATTGAAAATGTATATGTAAGTGATGTGGTCTATCACTATGTAAAGCACACATCAAATCCATATTGCTTTCTTCTAAATGTGCTGTCTTGAAAAATGATCCAAATACATTTTTCACAAATTTAATACACTTTTCAGGAGTATCAATTTTATAACTTTCTTCTTCACTTAATGAAATAAAACCATGCCAAATATTACCCTTATTTTTCTTAAGTCTATCTTTCATAAGTTCTAGTTCAGCATCTGTTATCATTCCATTTCCATTAAATACTCTTGTTGACTTTTGTAAATATTCTAAAGCGGTAAAACTATCATCTACTTTATCTTTTCTAGTGATGTAATTTAAAATGTTTTTACCATCACCAGTTAAATCATAAAATGCTCTCTCTTCTTTATGTTTTTGAATTTCACTTTCAGTAGCATTAGATTTCAACTTGTAAGGAGTATATCCAATATTAAATACAATTCTTGAATCTCCTATTATTCTTCACCTACTTTCTTAACTCATTTAATCCTTTAATTTCATAATTAATTAAATACTCTGGTGTATCTCTATATGCACCTTCTTTATATTTTTTCCTATTTACTCTTTCACCACTAAGTTCAATATTTTTTGTTTCAAAAAGAGAACATAAAATTGACTTATTAATAGTAACATTTAGAATTACTTCTTTTAAAAGTTTCACAATAATGTTATAGGTATTCTCGTCTACTCCATTAATCTTTCTTACTAATTTTGTTTTATGTGCAGATTCATCTATTTGTTCTTCATTATCAAATCTACACTTTACAAGTAGTGGCAAACCAAAATCCAGTGCATCACTAATTAATTTGTTAAATGATTTTTTATATTCATCAATTGTTAATAATCTATCAATCATTTCCCATTGATCTTCTTTTTCTATACGAATATATTTTCTTTTGTTTTTTTCCATTGACAAATCAAAACTAGAAGTGGGTGTCCCACTTGCTTCCGCAAATACTTTTGCGGCGTCAAATTGACACTTGTGGCAATTTCTTATCCTGCCTATAAAATAAGCAAATTTGCAACACTTTCCCACCTCTTTTTTAGTTCTTGGTATCTCCTTCCATGATATTTTTAACTAGGTTTTTTAGTGGATTGGCTTCATTTTTTTCATCAATTACTAGGACAATTTCCCCTTTTTCTAATCTTCTTTTTTCAGCACTTTTAATTCCACCAAGTCTTCCATACTCTCTACATTTAATATCTCTATCAATTTGTGTCTTAATTAGATTAAATGTTGATTTAATTGTTGCATCATTAGTTTCTGGAAGACGTCCTAAAAATACATAATCACATAAGAATTTAATAAACTTTCCTGCTTGTTTATCATTCATTGCTTTAATAGAATTTGCATAACTTTCCTTAAACTTAAATCCATTTTCTTTCATTTAGATTTCCTCCTTTCTTTTAAGTTTTTGAGTTTAGACCAAAATGTCTTTTTGAACCAATATTAAACTTAGGTGATTTTTCACTTGGTGCTTTTAATTCTTTAATAAAGTTTGTTGCTCTCTCAGCCAAACGTTCATAAAAAGACATCGGTTTATTTTCATTAAATTGTCCAGATGATTTAAAGATTCTTAAAAGTTGTTCAGTATCTCCTCCAGTAAACATTGCTAGTCTATTCATTAAAGACAAAGCATCTTTTTCTGAATTACCTAATATACTTTTACCTTCATAAAGCTCTTTAAACTTTTCACCATCTTTAGTTGCCATTGCTTTTTCTATAACATCTTTATCACTCATTCTAGTAAGTGAGTTTATTCCTCTTTCACTCATGTCAATTTTTCTAGCCACAACTTCTTCATTCTTATTACTTGCAACCTCACTTGGTTTTACAAACACTAATGATTTAGCTTCTTCAATGTTAAGTTCATTTTGAATATCTAAACTAATTTGATTTAGCTCATCAATTGATACTTCTTTAAATGTTGAATCTTTATAGTAATCAAGTTCACTCATCTTATCAATTTCTTTTCTTAAAGCATCTACACTTGCAAAGCCATGATTAACAAGTAAAGCTGTAGCACCTTTATCTGTTGTAGTGTAGGCTTTATAGACAATTTCACCATAAGCATTTTCACTTTCCACAATAGCATAGTGTTCTATCTTTTTTTCTTCAGTTTTTTCTTTTGAAATAACATACTTTGAAATCTTATCAGCATCAGCTATTGCATTAAATAAAATGTTTGGATCATCTTTAATTCCCTCATACCAATGCTTTATATAAGCACTGTTGTTTTGTATATGGTTTTTATCTATTGTTATACCTAATTCTTGTTCAATGAACATAGAGGCAATTTCAGCTCTTAGTTCTTCAGTTGCATAACTTGGTGTTCCAAATCCACCACCAAAATCTCTATTTAACCTTTTTTCATGCCCAGTGGAATGACCAACTTCATGAAGAGCAGTTGAATAAAATTCACTATAACTTATAAACTTACTTCTATCTGGGAGATGTATTTCATCAAATGATGGAATATAATAAGCATTACTTCCACCATAAATTATTGGTGATTCATTTTTACTCCAGTAATCTAAGATATTTTCTGCTCTTACATTTTTTTCAGTTTCATTTAAAGTTGTCTCTTCTTTTTTAGGAAGTCCTTCAACTAAGTCACCATTAAATACTCTATAGTATCTTCTATGAGCATATAAGTTATCTCTAACATACTGCTCTTTTTCTTCAAGAGTCATTCCTTCTAACACTTTTCTATCAAATGCTTTTTTAGTATTTTTATCACGAAACTCAAAGAACTCAACAGTTACACCTTTACCTTTTCCTAAAGAATTACCTTCTTCATCTTTTTTAAAACTATAACCATTAGATTCTATTTGGTGATAAGTTAACCACCTATTATCTTGATATCCATTAGCCATACTAACTAAAGTTAGATAAAAGTTATTAACTCCACGATATGGTTTTTTAGTGCTAAATGATTCTGGAACTTCACTTTTCCATCCTGGTTTCCAAAGACCTGTCCCTTCACTTAAATTCTTTAATACCTCATCAATAATTTTTTGACGTTGAGGAGTTAGTTTATCGTACATTGTTTTTTCATTACTCAAAACTTATCTTCACCTCCTCAACCATAATTGGTTCTTCATCTTGGATTAAAAAGTCATCAGTATCAAGAAAGCTATCAAGTTCATCAAGACTTATACCTTTTGGAATTATGATTTCTTTTTGTATAATTTCTTTATTCATTTAACTTCCCTTTCCAAAGAAACTTCCACTAGGTTTAACTACTTTTGGTGCTTCAGTTTTGGTGGGACGAAATCTTTCAGTTGTATCTCTTATTGCTTTAATTGCAGTTGACTCATAGTAGTCTGGAGATTTTCCCGGTCTAAATAATCCACTTGTAGCAAATATTCTAATCATTTGTTCTTTATCACCATTACACCAAAAAGCAAGCCTATTCATTAAACTCATATCAGAATTACTATGATTATTTTGTAAATCTTGTCCTTCATATAATGCTTTAAAAGTTTCTCCATGTTTAGAATTAATCGCTTTTTCTACAACATCTCTATCATTCATTAAAGATAAACCTTCTACACCCTCTCCACATCCCATAAATGGTGTTCTTTTATCACAAGTTGCTTCTAGTATTTTCTTTATTGGTAAAGTATCAAAGTTTCTTAAACTATTAGACTGTTCGTTAATTAAATCACCAGTCATAGCAATAAAGTGAGACTTTTGATAAAACTCTAAATCACCATTTCTTGAAAATGTTCTTAAATCCATTCCATCAGTTTTTCCAAATAAATGAACTCCATTTCCACTAATTGAAGTTTCTGCATATGTATTATCACTAGCAAATAAAACCTCTTTTGTAAGTGGTGAGTATGATCCATCTTTTGTAATACACTTATCTAAATCAATACAACAAATTCCATTCTTTCCATCTAAGGCATAAGCTAATGTTTCACAATTATTTTCTCTTGCATATTTACATGCTTCATCAAAAGTTGTCCAAGTAGTTGGATCATCACTTCTTGCAAACTTGCCGGTATGAACATCAATTAAGAATTTATCAAGGCGTCCTTTAGTTTCATTTTCTCTTGTCCTAACTACTACCCAGTTAGGCATTTTTTTCATTTCTTCAGGAACATTTGCCCTTAACACTTTTTCTCTTTCAACAAATGCATTATTTGAAACACTACTAGGTCTAACAAGACCAGATTCATAATCTTTTAAATCTTTTCCACCTACTTCACTAATAAACTCATCAACCTTTAAAATGATTTGTTCATTAGACTTATTCTTAAGTGTTATTTCCATATCATCTTGAAGATTAATTCTTAAATGAGTATCACTTGAATCTTTAATTAATTTATTAGGTAAATAATAACAAAAACCTTGATACGAACCATTTGGCATTTTAAATAAACTAGACTCTTCATAAACACCAAGTCTTGCCTCTTTATTAACTGATACTACATTCCAGTTAATATTTGATTTTCTATAATCATCAATATTAGATGAATCCATTTCTTCAATTAAGTCAAATGGTGTAATTTTAGTTATTTCATTTGTTTCTCTATTTTTTACGCTGATGCTAAAATTATCTGGTAAAGAGATTTTTAGTCTTCCATCTTTTAACTTGTCATCTTCCACAAACCTATTAGGAATATAAAAGTCTTGACCTTTATACTTTGAATAATTAGGTAAAACAAATAAAGATGATGATTCATACTTTCCAATTCTTGACTCAACTGGAACTGATAAGGTAACCATTTCATTATAAGATTTAGGTGTCTCATAATCTTTATCTAATGTTCCTCTAACTAACTTTTCAAACTCTAACCCAGTAACAACCTTTTCTTTATCACCATTTCTTAAAATGATTTGCTCATTTTCTTCCACAATTAATTCTAAACAAAGTTCTCTTGAATCACTTTGTAAATCTGTAATCATTCTTCCTTGTTTAATCCTAGAATTAAACATATTGTAAGTATAACCACCATACTCTTCATGAGATGTAGGCATTCTTAAAAATGAATGATTATCATACTTTCTAATTAAAGCAGAAGTTGGAACATTTATTTTAAGCCAGTTTTTCTTTTCACTTTCAACTTCATGATTTTCTTGCATAATGTTTTCTTCCTCCTTCACTAAATTTTTATTATATTTTTCGTTATAACTAACAACTAGATTATTAATTTCAGAATAGTTTTCTATGCTTGAATATTCTTCTTTTAAATAGTAATCAAATAAACTAGATAGTATTGGTACATTTTCTCTAAATAACATTTCATATTCTTTATCATCTAAATTATTTTCTTCACTTGTAAGAAAGTCTTTAAGTTCAGTAAAGAAATGAATCTTATAGCTTTCTTTAAATGCTTCATCATTTCCTTTTGATAAAACTTCTTTTCTAAACTCTTCATACTCATTTATTACTTTGTGTGAAACCATTTCTTTATAGAAATTATTCTTACTTAAGTATGCTTTTAGTTCTTCATTATCTAAATTACTAATTAACTCATTTCTAATTTCTTCATTAGAAAATCCAAATTGTAATATAACTCCTTTTCCAAAACTATCTTCAATTCTTTTACTAAATTCATCAGCTAACACTTTACCAAATCTTTTTTTATCATCACTACTAGACTCTCCAAGTGGTAAAACAAAACGTTTGATATATTCTTTTTCATTTGCGTTAACATCTAAAAACTTTGTATGATATTCTTCCATATAATCAAGCATTTCATTTACAACTTCACTTGATGTAGTAATAAAGTCAAGTCTTGTATTAAAGTAATCTTTAGCTTCATTACTTTTTAAAAACTCAATCCACTCTGGTTTTTCTATTCCAAATAGTCCATCATGATTTTCTATATCACTATCATCATCAAGTTTACTTTCTGTATCATTAGGATATAATTTATAAACATCAAGTCCTAACTTTCTCATCACATCTACACTATTTACTTTAATAGGTAACATTCCATTCCAACTATAACCATACTTATTCATCTCATCTTGACTTACTTCATATGATGGAAGAATATTAACTCTTAAACTTGCGACTTTATCGAATGGTTCAATAATTTCACTCTCCTTTATATCTTCTATAATAACTCCTCTATAGTTGTTATTTTCGTCTTCACTTATCACTACATCATCACTTTTATTTAAATCCAGTTCAGCATTAATTTCATTTAACTCAATCTGTAATTCTTCTAGTTTTTCTTTATGTTCAAAAGGCATATCAACTTGTACTTTTGCATCTTCCAAATCTTTCTTTAATTGTTCTAGTTTTCTTTCAACTCTATCTTCTCTTAAAGGAAACTCTTTAAAGAAATTATCAAGTCTAGTCATATTACCTATTGAACTTGTTCCAATATCCATTGTGTATCTTCCACTAGCAGATAAAGTAATAGAACGTTCTTGAGTAAGTAAAATAATAGGATTTAAACTTATTTTAAAACCATTGTATTCTGCTATTACTTCATCATCTTTTGCTACCATTAAAGCATCACCTAATGCTTTAGTTCCTTCTTTTTTATCAGTATAATTAATTCCTTTTACATTAATTAAAAACTCTTCACTATCTGGTTTATAAAGACTATTTAGTAAACTAATATCCTTTTTTAAGTTTTCTAAATATAACTCTTGTTTACTAATTGCAAGTGGTAGGTCACGCCTAATCTTATCTTGAAGAAGGTATAAATTCTTTTTATACTGTCCTTCTAATACTTTTAATCTTGCAATTTCTGTATCAAGTTCCATCTTTCTTTTAATTTTAGGGTTTGCAGCTGTTATTGCTTTAATCTCTGCAAAAGTTAAAGTTGCCTCATCTATATCATCAGCTTCTCTAATAGTTAGATTTCCATTATTAACTTGAGAAATAAATCTTTGTTTGTTTTCTAATATTTGATAAGAATATGAGTCAAATGTTCTTTCAGTTACATAAGTATAAATTTCAACTTCACTATTTTGATTTCCTTGTCTTATAATTCTTCCTTCTCTTTGTTCCATATCACTTGGTCTATATGGTGTATCAAGATGATGAAGAGCAATAAGTCTTTTTTGAACATTAGTTCCAGCTCCACACTTTTCAGTACTTCCAATTAAAACTCTAATCTCACCTTCATTAACCTTACTAAACAATGCTTGTTTTTGAAGGTCACTATTTGCTTCATGAATGTAAGCTATCTCTTCTTTTGGAATACCTAAAATAGTTAGTTTATATTTTAAGTCATTATAAACATCAAAATCTTTTCCATACTCATAATCATCAAATGCACACTTTGGGGTAGAAAGGTCACAAAATATAAGTTGTGTTCCTTTAAAATGGTTTGTCTTTTTATAAACTTCACTTACTCTATAAGCACATTCATTTAGTTTACTTCCCATTTCATCAACTGCATTAGGATCAAAACATCTTGGATCAAGAGCTAACTTTTTACCATCTGATGTAACTTTAAGCATATTATCAATATGTGGATCAACTCCACCACCACTAATGGCTTCAGCTCTTTCTGCAATTTCTTCAGCAAGTTCAATAATGTTTTCACTTGGTTTAAGTGTTATAACATTTCTTACTTGCTTTGGAACATCAAGAGTTATCATGTCTTTTGTTTTAACATCAGCAAAACTTCTATATAAAGTTAAAAGTTCAGGTAAATTTGTAAACTTTGCAAATCTAGTTTTTGCACGATACCCTTGTCCACTAGGTGACATTTCAAGAGATGTAATAGTTTCACCAAAATCTGCTGCCCATCCATCAAAATATGTAATTCCAAGTTCTTGTAATGTACGTGGCTGTAGATATGTTTGCATTGTATACATTTCAGTCATTGAGTTAGATATTGGTGTACCAGTTGCAAAAACAATTCCTTTATCACCTTTATGAAGTTCATTAATATATTCACACTTTAACTGTAAGTCAGTAGCTCTTTGACTAGCAGCAGTTGAAATACCAGATACATTATTCATTTTTGTATATAAAAATAAATTCTTATAAAAATGAGCTTCATCTATAAATAAGTAATCAACTCCTAAATTTTCAAATATTAGTACACTATCTTTCTTCCCTTCATCAAGAAGTTTTTTAAGACTTGTTTCTCTACTTTTTTTAATTCTTTCTAAATTTTTAATTGCGCCCCTAGGTACCCCATCAGTTTCCCAACCATTTCTAATACTTGCTTCAATTTTAGATATTTCTTCTTTAATCTTTCTAATTTGGCGTTCAGTTGAAATTGGAATTTTAGCAAATGAACTTTGGGCAATAATTACAGCATCCCAGTCACCTAGTGCAACTTTAGATACAAACTTTTCTCTATTTGTTTTTTCTAAATCTTCTTTAGTTGCAATTAAAAGATTAGCATTAGGGTATAATGTTCTAAACTCATTTGCCCACTGTCTAACTAAATGATTAGGAACTGCTATCATTGGTTTTTTAGCTAGTCCATATTGTCTTAACTTCATAGCTGCAGCACATATTGTATAAGTTTTTCCTGCACCTACTACATGATGTAAAAGTGTATTTCCACTTGTGATAATCCTATGTACTGCATCTTTTTGATGGTCTTTAAGTGTGATTGTTGGGTTCATTTCTGGAAACCTCAAGTAAGAACCATTATAGGTTGGAAGTCTTATTTGATTAAATAGATTATTATATGTTTCTTCTAACATATCACGTCTATCTGGATCTTTAAAAATCCATTCTTTAAACATATCTTTAATTCTATTTTGTTTTTCTCTAGCAGCAATGGTTTCTTCTTTATTCAAGACTCTTTTTTCTTTACCATCAACTTCAATAGTGTCATAAATACTAGTTGATTTTAAATTAAGTGAATCTTCAAATAATCTAAAAGCTGAAGCTCTAGAGGTTGATAAACTTGCTATTTTTTGAGACCTAAAACCTCTTACATAATTAGCAGTTAAATCTACTCTATAACTTGAATCATGTTTGTTATAAAAGACATCTATTCCACTAGCATAATAATAAGGAATATCTAGTGTTTCTACTAAGAAGTCTTTATATATTTTTGTATCAATCCAACTAGCCCCAAGTCTTACAGCAATTTCAGTTGCTTTTAATGGAGGAGGTTGGACTTCTTCTAAAGCCTTAACATTCTTTTCAAACCCTAAAGTAGGATAAGAGTTTTTATAATTAAATGCGGTAATTAATTTCTTCTTTACATTTCCACTTAAATATTCTTCACTTGTTACAAAGCCTGAATATTTATCATCAATATCAACAAGCTCTGGATCACGAAAAATACTGCTACCTAGTTCTTTTATAATTGTGTCATAGTCTTTTTTAGTTAAACTTTCAATGTATGAAACATCTACTCTACCTAGTTCATTTTTAGAAATTTGCAATGCTTCAAATGAATCGTTTGTGGATGTGATTTTTGTATATGGTCTAATTGTTCTTTTAAAATAAATATCAGCTTTAGTTGCAGTCTTTTTATCACTAGAAATAAATTCTGAAGCAAATAAGAGTGAAGAGTCCCCATCATCTTTAAATAACTTTGAATTAATGCTACTATTTAAGAATCCATACTTTTTCACAAACTCATCGTACTTTTGATTAAGCTCTACTTGTTCAGTAGCTAATATTTCATCACTACAACCACTAATTTGTAAATCAAGTATATTTCTTAAACTCTTTCTTAACTCAATCATTTTTGTTATTCTTATTAACGCATCTTTTGGAGTTTTAGGAATTTCAACTTCTTCCATTTCATCATTAACTCTTTGATAAAGTTTATTATCAACTACTTTAAAGCAAAGATTTTTTAAATCATAATCAACTTCTATTTTTTCATTACTTGTTTCTATTAGTTCATCATTAACACTTTTTTCAAAAATATCTTGTGGCAAAAGTTTTACTGCATCATCAAGTGCCTTGCTTATTTCTCTTTCATCTGGAATAACAGTTAAATCAATAGCACCATATAAACCAAAATCTTCTTTTAGTGTTCCTAAAATCATTTCTTTGTGATTTATAAAGTAGTTATTAAGTTCATAGCCAAACTCACTCTTAGATACTCCAAGCCACTCGGTGTTCTCAAGTATTGCATTTATTGGAGTATCTCTTTTTTTAAGAAATAAAATATCAGCAACTGCTTCAGTTCCAGCTAGTTTTTTAAATGCAGTATTAGGTAGTCTTATTGCTCCAATAAGTTCAGCTCTATCAGCAATATATTTCCTTGCATTTTGACTTTGCTTATCCATTGTTCCTTTACTTGTAATTACAGCAACAATTCCACCGGGTCTAACCTTATCAACTGATTTTGCAATAAAGTAATCGTGGATTAAAAGATTATATTTATTGTAATCTTTGTCATAAACTGAATATCCTCCAAAAGGAACATTTCCAACCACTAAATCAAAATGATTATTAGGAAAAGAAGTATCTTCAAAACCTTTAATTTGAATATTAACATTGGGATAAAGTTTTTTAGCAATACGTCCTGTAATATTGTCTAGTTCAACTCCATATAGTTTGGAATCATCACTAATTGAATCTGGCATATATCTAAAAAAGTTTCCTGTTCCCATTGATGACTCAAGTATTTTGTTATTACCTTCGACTCCAAACTTTTCTAGTGCTTTATAAATTCCTTCAATTACTTCTCGAGATGTAAAGTGTGCATTTAATACACTTCCTTTTGCTCTTTCATAATCAGATTCAATTAGTAAAGATTTAAGTTCAATATATTCATTTTTCCATTTTTCATTAAACTCATCAAATGCTTGAGCAAGTCCACCAAATCCAACATACTTAAGTAATACTTTTCTTTCTTCATCAGTAGGATTTCTATTTTCCTCATAAAGCCTATTTTGTAATTTAATAGCTTCAATATTGTTTTTAAATCTTTGTTTTAATCCACCAAGTTCTTCATCTTCTACTATTTCTTCAACTTCAATAATTTCTACATGCTCTTCTTCAATATTTTGTATTTCTTCTTCATCCTCAAATTCAGCATTCTTACAATAATCACCATAGTAAACTACATCAATCCCATCTTCCATTACTTCAACATCAGCAACTTTAATACTATCTTCAAGGTGATATAAATATAGATCTAAATGCTTTCTTACAAAATCTTCATCTTCACCAAATTCATCAAAATAAGTAACCCAAGAAAGTGAAGTCGTGTTATCTACTGCTTCTTCAATTTTTTCCTCAACTAACGTTTTTATCTTTTCATTAATATCTGGATTTTCTTTTATGAAGATAAACATATCTAGCCTATCTTTCTCATCAGCTGTTAAATAATTATCTTCATCTATTAAATCAGCAACATGTACTGCAACTTCATTCCATTTAAGAAATACTTTTGCATTAGCATCTTCATTTTCTTTATCTTTATTTTCTAAGTAAAGACCTTTAGAGTCATTCCACAAGTTATGAGTAGAATCACTCATACCACCTATTCCATATTCATCTTTAATAAATTTAGCAAAGTCTGAAAGTGTAGGATTTTTATGATATTCATAATAAATTCTTAATCTTCCATCTACAAATCCACTACCATGTTTAATTCCCCATTCAATTAGTTTTTCTTCTTTTGTTTTCTCACTTGATACATCAAATAAAGTAAGTTCTTTTTTCTTTCTATCTTTAATTCCAGTTTGTTTTGATTTAGACTTATTAGAAGAGTGTTCCTCTTTAACTAATACTTCTTCATTTTCAGTTTCTTCATTAATATCAATTTGTTCAATTTCTTCATCAAATGATTCTTGTTCAAAATCATCTATGAATTCTTCATGAATCTCATCAACATTAATTTCATTTTCTTTTTCTAAACTAGAAAGATATGCTTCTTCAATTTCTTTTTGTATCTCATGAGCTTTAAAATAAATTTCTTTAAATAGGTTTGCATTTTCATTTAATGAATAAGGAAGAGGATTAATATAAATATTATCTTGAATAGGTTTATCAGTTTTTGAATATAAGATATAACTAATACCTTCAATTAATAACTTATTTCTAGTTAAGTCATTTGAAAGATAGTTATCATTTTCAAGATAAGTTTTAATACCATTATGGATTTTTCTATAATCACTTCTTTCATCATTAATTAGGTTAGTATTATTAATTTCATCTAACCCAATTAATAATCTTTCTAACGGATAATAATATCTTGTAAATTCTTCTTTTCCATTTGTATCACTACTATCAAACAAATATCTTTTATATCCATTTGTATCGTAATACGGAATTCCTTTTGATCCTCTATTAATCCTTCTTCCTATTTCATTCCACTCTTCAAATGAATGACAAATTTCTAAATCATTTCTTTCAATAATTACTTGACATGCAGTATGAAGAGTAATATGTGGATTAATTGATGTAAAGTGATAAAAAGATTTAAGCCTTGAACTATTCCTTAGCATTTCATCTATTAGTTCATTTCTTCTGCTTAATCTTTTCACTTCATTCATTTACTTATTCCACCTCCTTTCCTAAATACTTCACTAATAATTTTGTTCTTAATTTTAAGTGAAGGAAAGTAGATAATATCAATTGCGTTACTTGCTCCTACTAAATAGATTAATGATTTAATTTGATGCTTATTGAAGCCATCATGTTCTGATAATTTTCTTTTAAGTTCATTCTTACTTATCCCTAATCTTTTAGCAAATTTAGGTAATGTATAATTATTTTCATAGATCCATTTTTTAAGTTTTTTCTTTTTCAATGAATAACTATAAACTTTTTTATTATCCATAACTTGTCCTCCACTTAAAACTTTTAAAGAGAAAAAATATCCCCTCACTATATATGGAAAGAAAGTGGCGTTTTGTACGGGTGTTTTTTAAAATTTTTTTAAAAATTTTTTAATTTTTTTTAATGCAGACTGATATGACTCTTCTACAGTAGTAAAATACACTCCTAATTCGTTAGCAATCTCTCTAATAGTCTTGTTTTCCCAAAAATACATATAAATAACTTTTCTTTGTTTTTCAGTTAATTTATCTATTGCTTCATGTAATTTTTTATTGAATTCTTCTTTTTCTAATTCTTGTTGTTCTATCCTCTCAATTTCATCTTCACTTAAACTCGTATCAGCAAGTTCAAATCCATACTTTTGATTTAAGTATTCTAATGATACAGTTCTTGCTTGATATGTTTTATCTTGTTTAAGTTGTCTTTCAAACTCTTTATTTAACTCTTCAATTAACTTTTCTTCGTTAATATTTTCAGTTTCAATTTCAATTGAATATTTAGTAGTCACTTTATAAATAACTTTCTTTTTCATAATAAAAACCTCCTTGTGAATTTCTAAATTTTCAAAAAAACTTAAAAATCCGCAAGGAGGCCCACGAATATATAAATTAATACAAATTCTGCAAACAAAAAGGCAATCATAGATAGATACTAAGTATCTAGCGATAATTGCCAGTTTATTTAAAATATTTAATTGTATAATACAGTCTACGTATTATCATAGCAACCGCTACGAATTCGAAGCGGCGTAATGTCGTTTGTCCAACGCATTAAATAATCCCTCCTTTGTAATCTTATTTAATAAGATTATAAATTTTAAGATTTTTAATATTAATGCGTATAATCTAAAACTATACTGCATATAATACTAGTTTATACACTAATATTATACACTAATGGATTGTATAAAAATGTCAAATATTCTTCGAAATTTATTCAACTTTAAAAATAATATATACTTTAACTATTGAATTTAATTAAAGTATGTTCTTGTTATAGTTTACGCATTTTCTACCGTTGCTTCATCAGCGATTATTCCCCAAGCACTCAACGCTTAAATGTGAATATGGAAAATTTCTTTTTTATATTAACTTTACTATCCTTAATAAGCTAAATTAAATTGTATATTATCATAATTTTTCAAGCAAAAAGGCAGTCATAATTAGATATTAAATATCTATATATAACTACCAGTTTGTTTAATATATTAAGTTGTAAATCTAATTTTATATATTATAAAAAACGTTACATTTTAGAGGTAACAGCAATTTTTTATGCGTACCCATTTACAAATTACTCTTTTAAATTTTTAAAAATAAGTTCGCATGATTATAAATTATACTGAATATAATATATGTTTTTACTAATATTATATAACACAACTATTGTAAAACATGTCTAATTATATTGAAGATTTAAAACATTTAAATAAATAATAAATTAGATAATAATAATTTTTAATATTTAATTGTTTTCCAAATATATATTAAATTCTAATAAACAAAATTTTTTAGTTATTCCAGAACAAATCAGAATTGGTAATATAAACATAATCCAGTTGTTTTCCATTATTTATATATGAAAAATTTTTGTATTCTTCACTTTCTGGAATTAAATTTATAATTGTTCTATGTTTCACACTATCCTCTAAACCATATTCATTTACTAAATCGCATTGAAATCTATATAAATTTTTTTTCCAATATTTTATTAAGCCTTGAATAAATTCTTTATCTGCATTTAATAAAAATATCCTTTTATTTTTAGTAATGGTTTCTCTTAATTCATTCAAACTTAAAGGAACTTTTCTATCATCATAATAAATTGATGAATTTGCTGGATCTAATAATACCCATTTTTTAAAAAATTCTGAATATGCATGAACAACGCAATGACAATCATTAAACTCAAATTCTTTATAATTACCAATGCAGCGTATCATTTTTGCTTTTATACCAAATGACAATAATAATTCAGTAAGAAATACAGCAAAATGCCAACAAGTAAATCTATTCTTATGATTATTTTTTTTAGCATAATCCAATAAAAATAATGCATTAAATTTTTCAAATATATATTCTTCATTATTTTTTTGATATAATTCAAAAAAAGTATATTTTAATAATTTTTTCATTAATTCAAAATCATTTTTCCATTCACTTACTATTAAATGTTCCAATATCCTACTTTTAAGATTTTTTAAATTTTGATTATCAAATTTATATTCAAAAATAAGTTCATTCATATACTATATCTAAATAATCCCATTTCTCTTATTTTCACTAAGATATAGGAATTATTGGGCATAGAATATTTTGTTTCTCTGGTTGACTACATTTGCTATTTGTCCCTGATTGACATTCATTATTATAAAGTTGTACAAAAGTTTTATTTCTATTTAATTTTTTCACTAATTTTTTCATATATTTCTCCTTTTTTATTAATTTATTTATTACAGTTTAAATTTAACTAAATTTTGTATTTAATGTATAATATATAACTATCTTATTTAAATGTCATAAAATTAATAATCTTTATTTAAGTACTAAAAATAATAATTAATTATTTCCTTGCTCTGGTGTTTTGGGACAACCATTATTAATAATTGTTAGTGAACAATTTTTATT
>JAZOLP010000038.1:0-4251 GCA_045653225.1 Bacilli bacterium | reverse complement strand
TAATTGCTAAATTTACAAGAAAACTAAGACATGCTGAAATTATCCAAACTTTAGTTTCTGTATTTATAACACTAGTATTCTTAGTATTTTATTTTATTTTTAATATGACATTAACAAATAGCCCTGATTTTGTAGATTTATTTGTTACTTTCTATCCAATTAGACTTGTTGTTGATGTTATAGCTGGTAAAGATATAATAAGTGTAATTATTCTTTTTGCTACTTGTATTGTTCCTTTTATGTTAGCTCTTTCTTTAGAAGTTTATGATTTTAATCATCAAAATACTAAACTTTCATCAAGTAATAAAGAACTATCCTATAAAAAGAGAAATGTATTCTTTTCACTTTTAAAAAATGAGTCATCAAGATATTTTAGATCTACTTTATATGTTTTAAATACTATTATAGGGTCATTTTTTATTTTGTTATCGGCTGGTTTATTAGTTGGATTTGGTAAAGATAGAATCGTTGGAATGATAGAAACATTTATGCCTAATCCTGAAATGTTTACTAACAATTTAAACGTTATTATTGTTCTTGCTTTAATGTTAGTATCTTCAACTGTTATTACTACAAGTGCTTCTATTTCTATTGAAGGAAAACAATTTTGGATTTTAAAAGTTCATCCAATTAATGAAAAAATTATTTTCTTCTCAAAAATTACTTTAAATTTATTACTTGGTGGAATACCATCAGTTATTTCGTCATTAATTATTAGTTTTAACATTGGATTAGAGTATTTACCATTTGTTTTAATATTAATGTTGTCGACTGTATTATACGTTTCAGTGATTGGATTAATTAATAATTTAAAACATTATAAGTTAGATTGGAAAGATGAACAAGAAATTATCAAACAAGGATTAGCGGTATTATTATCAATGGGAGTAGCGTTAATCCCAGGAATAGTTTTATTTGTTTCATATTTCGCGGGTTTAATGAATATTCTTAATCCGTTTGTATTTTTATCTATTGCTTGTATTTTAATGATTGCTTTAGATTTAATCCTTATTAAGTATTTATTTAATAAAGGTGTAAAATTATTTAAAGAAATAAATTAACCAGTAAACTGGTTAATTTTTCTTTAATAGATGTTTTTTTAAAATACATTTTATTTGCTAAAACTATTAAAAGCAAATATAATATAATTAATATCAAATAAAAGGAAATAAATATGAAGACATTAGTTTTAACAGAAAAACCGAGTGTTGCAAGAGAGATTGCAAGAGTTCTCGGTTGTACGATAAATAAAAATGGTGGAATTATAGGGAACAAATATATTGTAACTTGGGCACTTGGTCATCTTGTTACTCTTGCTATGCCAGAAGAAATGAACCCATCTTGGAAAAATTGGGATGAGAGTACTCTTCCAATGATTCCGAAGAAATTTGAAACAAGAGTTATTGGTAGTACTAGTAAGCAATTCAACTGTGTTAAAAGTTTTTTAAAAAGTGAAGAAGTAAGTGATCTTATAATAGCTACAGATGCAGGGCGTGAAGGGGAACTTGTTGCAAGATGGATAATTGATAAAGTTGGTTTCAAAAAACCAATGAAACGATTATGGATTTCTTCAATGACAGATAAAGCTATTAAAGAAGGATTTAATAAATTAGTAGATGCTAAAGCCTACGATAGATTATATGATGCCGCTGTTGCTCGTGCATGTGCAGACTGGCTAGTCGGTCTAAATGTTTCTAGAGCGCTTACTGTAAAGTTTAATGCATCATTATCTGCTGGTCGTGTTCAAACTCCAACTTTAAGTTTAATTGTTGAAAGAGAAAAAGAAATTAAAAATTTTGTTTCCAAAACATATTACCAAGTTCATTTAAATTGTTGTGGTAATGATTTTTTATTATATAAAAATGGTAATCCATATAATGTCTATGATAAAGAAGAAGCAATTAAACTTTGTAACAAATTAAAAAAAGAAAGTTTAATTTGTAAAGAAATCAAGAGTGTTTTAAAACATGAAAGTGCACCATTACTTTATGATTTAACATCTTTACAACAAGATGCGAATAAATTATATGGATTTAGTGCAAAAGATACTTTAAATATTGTTCAAAAGTTATATGAACAATATAAATATTTAACGTATCCAAGAACAGATTCTAAGCATTTAACAACTGATATGTATCCTACTATAAAAGAAAGATTAATAAATGGGTCATATGGAGAATTTGCAAAATACGCAAAAAACATAATTGATAGGGGTATATCAAATTCTAAAAGAATATTTGATAATCAAAAAGTAAGTGATCATCACGCAATAATACCGACAGAACAAAAATGTATTATTGGAATGTTAGATTCTGATGAAATTAAAATTTATAATTTAGTTTTAAAAAGATTTTTAGCTGTTTTTTTAGATGATTATGAATATTTGTCTAATACAATTATCATTAATTGTGGTGAGTATGAATTTAAGTCAACAATAACTACTGTAAAAAATATTGGTTGGAAAGTATTATATGAAACAAATAATTCTATTGTTAATATAAATAATTATAAACAAGGATTTAAATTAAGTGGTGATGTTTCATATAAGGAGTTAAAAACTGCTCCAAGTGAAAGATATACCGAAGCAACATTACTTCACGCGATGGAACACGCTGGAAAATATACTTCAGATAAAACAGAAAAAGCCGCATTAGAAGAATCTTCAGGTATTGGTACTCCTGCAACACGCGCTGAAATTATAGATAGAATATTTAAAGCTGGATATGTAAAATTAGTTGGTCGCAGCATTCATCCTACTGAAAAAGGTGTTCAATTAATTGACCTTGTGCCAAAAGAACTAAAAACAGTGTCTCTTACAGCTAAACAAGAACTATCTTTAGAAAAGATTAGTAAAGGAAAACTTAATTATAATAACTTTATAAATGAAATGACAACATTTACAAATCAATTAACTGATAATATTCTTTCTTCAAGTTTCAAATATCATCATGATAATGCAACTACTCATAAATGTCCAAATTGTAATAAATTATTACTTGATGTAACTAATAATTATGGTAAAAGTTTAGTATGTCGTGATAAAAAATGTGGTTATAAGAAAAATATTTATAAAATTTCAAATTTAAGATGTCCGACATGTCATAAAAAATTAAAACAAATTGGTAAAATTGAAGAAAATGGGTTCTTCCAATGTGAATGTGGATTTAAAGAAAAATGTGAATCTTTCTTTAAACACATTAAAGAAAATAATCAAGGAATGAATAAAAAAGATGTTCGAAAATTCATAGATAAGCAAGAAAAAGAGATTCCAAAAAATAATCCTTTCGCTGACTTATTTAAATAAAAAAAATTTTTTAAGAAATTGCAAAATAAAAAGAGCAATTTCTTATTTTTTTTTAATTATATAAGTGAAAGGAAGGTTTTTTAAATGTTAAGAAAATATTTATTTTGTTTTATTACATTATGTATTTTAACTACAACAGTTAAAATTAATGCAGCAAGTAGCACAAAAAATACAGGACATTCAGATATTATTGAACTTGGTTTTGTTGATTATCACTTAGGATATCAATTATTATCTGAAATGTCTGACAAAGAATTGAATAATGCGTATTCTAAAGTTAAGAGAAAAGCGTTTGGTTGGAATACAAGTACTATTAATAATAATGTTGATGCGTGGTACATTTCAGATATTATATTTAGTAAAAGCAATAGGAGTAATCAAGTATATACTTTTACTTATACCACAAAACATTCTTCAAAGCATGAAGTAGAACTAAGTGCGAGCGGAACTATTGCTAGTAAAGTATCAGCAAAAATAAAAACAGTTACAATCTCTGGTAGTATGGACGCAGAAGGTGAAATAAAAAATACTACAGAAGAATATTTCGAAGAAAAAACAAATTTCTCTGTAGATCTAATGCCATTTACAAAGCTAACATTAATGATAAAAGGAGATTGTATAGTTTCAAATGGAGTAGGGAAATATTATGTATTAGGTATTCCAGTTTATAAAGGAACTTGGGAGTATATTGATTTAGTAACACAATATTATGAATTTCTTGAAGAAGAATTATAAAATCATCATTTTTAGTTTATTTTTTGTTTTTTTACTGACAGGGTTTTCTATTATCATTTTTTATTCACCATCTTTATCGTGTGATATTTTAACAGTCAGCAATGATTATTTTATTGTTAATTGTGATGGTAATAATCAATTTAATGTACCAATTTATTTTAGTATCAAAGATTCTGTATTCGTTGATCCAAGTATGATTAGCAATATTTCTT
>JAZOLP010000037.1:0-5234 GCA_045653225.1 Bacilli bacterium | reverse complement strand
AGATGGAACAATCTGTTCTGTGTCCTTATTTTTTATAATATAAATAATTATTAAAATAGGAATACCAAGTAGTCCTAATAGACCAAGAGGATATATAAATCTCATTATTTAAGTACCCCCATTTCTGGAAGATTTTTTAGGAATATCTCATTTATTGATTTATCACTTTGAACAAGCATATATGAAGCATTTCTACTATTACAATAGTTTTTAATTCTATTAGTTGTATATTTTAAAGCTTCATTATAAGCTGTAACGATTTCTTTGTTGATATTTTTACGATATTGTTTATTAACGTCTTCTGAATCATAGAAATGAACTTTACCTCTAACACTTGGTTTAAGTTCATCTTTTGATAAGATTTGGAAGCAGAATAAATCTCTTCTTTTATCAACTAGATAATCAATAGCTTTTTCATAGTCATTATCAGTTAAGAAATCTGATAATATGATAGACATTCCATCACCATAGCCAACACGAGTTGGTAAGATACTATCTGAAATAAAGCAGTCGTCGCTAAATTCAATTTCGTTTAGCTTACCTACTGAATTTAAGAATGCTTCTTTGCCAACAATATTGTTCATTACTTCATGAACCTTATTATTCTTTATATAATACACTGATACTCTATCCATTTCACAAACAGAAAGGTATGCTAGTGCAGCAGCAATTTTCAAAGCCATTAAAGCCTTTTCTCCACGACCATAGTCCATCGAACGGCTTGCATCGATATATATTCTTGTATGAACTTGACGTTCATCTAGGAATAATTTCAAATAAAGTTTTTCGAATCTCGCATATGCATTCCAGTCTATTTTCGAGATGTCATCACCTGGAATATAGTTGCGGTAATCGGCAAATTCACAAGAAGACCCATAGGTTTTACTTTGATGATTACCACCAAAAAGTCCTGCAAGGTTATTCTTAAGTATTATTTGTAAGGCTTCTAGTTGCTGCAAAAATTCTTCATTTATTGCAAACTTACTCATAATACTATTTAGCTAACTTCTTGTTTTCCTTTATTAATAATTTAATAACGTCTTCAACAGTTAAATGATCATTAATAGCATTGTAATTAACTTTTACTCTATGTCTTAAAACTGGGAATGCTAAAGCGTCAATATCTTCATAAGATACATTAAAGTTACCATTAATTAATGCACGAATCTTAGCAGCTGTAATTAATGCTTGTCCAGCACGTGGAGATGCACCATATTTAATGTATTTCTTAGCAATTTCACTAGATGATGCAAGTTCTGGATGTGTACCTGCAACTAAAGTCATTGCATAGTTTAATACATCATCAACAACAGGAACATCTTTTGATAACTCTCTCATTTCTAAAATTGTAGCACCATCTACAACTGCACATGCAGTTTCATCCATTGTAACTTGAGTCATTTTAACAATATTTGCAAGTTCTTCTAATGTTGGGAATTCCATTAATAGTTTAAAGATAAAACGGTCCATTTGAGCCTCAGGTAGTGGATATGTACCATCTTGTTCAATTGGGTTTTCAGTAGCAAGTACAAAGAAAGGTTCTGCCATTTTATAAGTTTCATTTGCAATTGTAACTTTATGTTCTTGCATTACTTCTAGCATAGCAGATTGCGTTTTTGGAGTAGCACGGTTAATTTCATCAGCAAGAATTAAATTAGCGAAAATTGGACCTTCTTGGAATACTGTTTGCATTCTACCATTTTCATCTTTTTGAATGATATTAGTACCTGTAACATCTGATGGCATTAAGTCTGGAGTAAACTGAATTCTTGAGAATGGTAAATTTAATACTTTACCTAATGATCTTACTAAACGAGTTTTACCTACACCAGGAACACCTTCTAATAATACGTTACCACCAGCAATAATTGCGATAATAACATTTTCAACAACATCATCTTGACCAACGATGTCTTTTCTAATTTCATTTTTTATATTTTCAATTGTAGATTTAAATTGTTTTACTTTTTCAATATTTTCCATTTTTAATTTTCTCCTAATTATTTTCTTCTTCAATTAAACCAAATAAAGTTTTGAAATATTGCTCAAATACTTCTTTATACTCTTCAGGAATAGTTCCATCATTAAACATTCCTACAAGTTCCCCATAATATTTAGTAATTACTTCACCATATTTAACACTACCTTTTTCAATGTCAAACATGATATCATCACTACCGAATAAAACTTCCCCAGAACCATAACCACCTTGATTTTCATTTTCATTAACTTTTGGTGGATCAATAGGATTAACAGTTGGATTATTTATATCACCAGTACCATCATCTTCACCTGGATTATTAGAATTTAATCCAAAAATAATTCTTAATTGATCGATGACAAATGTCATAATGTTTTTATTTTCAGTTTGTTGTTTAACTAAATTTACAATATTATCTTTATGTTTATTTATAGCAAGAACAACATCGTTTGCATTTGCTGAATCACTTAATTCTTGTGCAAAATCTAATAGTTCTTTCACAAGTGGATCATTTTGATTTAAATTTGATTTTGTTATTACTAATCTAAAATCTGAATCAATTGCAGTTATAGCTTCATTAATTGTTGATGAATCACCACATAAATATATATAAAAATTTTCAACAGTATTATTTACATTAGTAATATTTAAAGCATTTATTTGAGTGACTAATTCTCTTACTATTGGACTTTCACTTGATTTAAGTTCTGTAAAAATCTCATTACAAGAGTTTGCAACATCTAATCTATGATCCACATCATTAATAACTGTATTTACTTGTTCAATCATTTCATATTCAAATTCTACAGTTTCTAAAACATCTAATAGATTTTCCAAATCCTTAATAACAGGAGTCTTTAAATCTTCTTGAACATTAGACTTTTCAACTACTTCAATTAAATCAAGTAATGCTCTTACTGTCCAATTATCTAAATTATATTTAGGTTCATCTTTTCCAGGTGTTACTACTGGAGGTTCTTCATAAGTTTCAACAGCAACAACTGTTACACCTAATATTAAAGCAAAACCAACTAGTACAAAAATAAATAAACTAAATTTCATCGCAAATTTCTTTATTGAAATATTTGATAAAATATTTAAAGTATCTTCTCTTTGTAATTTAATCATCGGACTTTCTTCTTTTTCAAATTCTACCATTGTTTGAACTTTTTGATTTAAATTAAGTTCTTTATCAAGTCTTTTAGCAACTTTTAATCTTCTTGGGAAAAAGATTAAAAAAGATATTCCAAACGATACAATAAATACACCAGTTAAAATTAAGATTAAGATAAGATCAAAAGAATGATGAACATTAATCTTTCCAAAATGAATTATTAACTTTGGACCACAAAATGCTATACCAGCTAAAGATAAACTAATTAAAAAGCTTTTAATTAATGATTCAATTAGAATCTTTTTTCTAAATTTATTAAAACTTTCATTCATAATTATCATTTTCCATTTCTATTTTAATAATTTTTCAATTTCAATTCGTAATTCTTCTTCACTCATATTACCATGAGTAACTTTAGAAATTACTCCATCTTGATCTACTATCACTGTAACAGGCCATGCTTTTTTTCCTCCAAGTAATGTATAATACGAATTAGTTGGATCATCATAACCAAACATAATACTAAATCCTTCAAATTGAGATTCAACAAATGCTTTAACACCTTCTGGGCCATTTTGATATCCTGTTGCTTCATGAATTGCTATTACACTTACATATTCACTATATTCTTCATATAATTTATTAAAGTGTGGTAATTCTTGAACACAAGGAGTACATGTTGTATACCAGAAATTAATAATTGTAATTTTACCTTTGTTTGAAGCAACACTAAATGTATCGTTACTTCCTATTAATCCAATTTCTTTGTTGATACATATATTACCTACTTCATTACCTACTGTTAAACCAAGTAATGTATAGTTAATAATTTCAAAATATTCTGTATCCGTAATCATTCCAGTTTTACTAATTAATATCTTATCATTAAAATCTAAGAATACTGAATATGGTAAAGATTTATCTTTAGAAAATTTCTTTAATAATTTACTATCAGTATCTATAACATAATTAAAATATTGATTTTCATTTAAATTATTAATTCCTAAATCTGTACTTGAAAGTAAAATAATATTTAATTTATCATCTTTATAACTATTAAGTAAATTCATATCAAGATCAGTTATATCATTAAAGAAATATAGTAAGGTTGCATTTTGATCATCTTTTATATTAAATATTGAATCATCATTTAACGTAATTGTAAAGTCATCAACTATATCATATGTTTTATAAACTTTTGAACTTATATTAGAAAGTGTTATTGCAAGAGTTAGAGTAATTACCATTAATGTATAAGTAATAATATTAAAATTCTTTTTACTAATTTTGAATACCTTTTTATCCTTTACTTCATCTACATTTGAGATAAGTTGTTCTTCATTTTGTCTTTTTTCATCTTCTTTAATAATTTGTGATATCATTTTCCATTTGATGGCTTTACAACCACAAACCTTCATACAATCGCCACATTGAATACATTCATGGTCGCCTACAACTTTAACATCCATTTTACATGTGTTTATACATGCATTACAATGATTACATGCACTTTCATCAACTTTTACACCTAATATTGAAAGTTTATTGAATAATCCATAAATCGCTCCAAGTGGACAGAAGAATCTACAAAATACACGGTATATAAATACTGATAATACAATAAAAATAATTAGCAACATGAATTTCCATGTAAATAATGCTCCAAGCATTTCATAAAATGAAGTATTTGCTTTATTCATAAGTAAGAATATTGCACCTTCAAATGTACCTGCTGGACAAATATATTTACAAAAACCAGGCAGTGGTAATCCTTTTTCTTGTAAAGCATAAATCAAAGGAAGACCAATTACTAATACTACAAGTAATACATATTTAAAATAAGATAAACATCTTGTAATTTTACTTTTTCTAACCTTTGGAGTTTTTATTTTATATAGTAGTTCTTGTAGTAAACCTACTGGGCATAAGAAACCGCAAATAGTTCTTCCTAAAATAATACAATATAATAAGATAATACCAAATACATAAGTTGGAAGTTTTGTTTTACTTTCAGATAATGCATTTTGAATTGATCCTAAAGGACATGCACCAATGGCCCCAGGACATGAATAACAGTTTAAACCAGGAAGACAAACTGATTTTGATTTACCTTCAAAAATACTTCCTGTAATAAATCCT
>JAZOLP010000036.1:0-7530 GCA_045653225.1 Bacilli bacterium | reverse complement strand
AAATAATTTATAACTTCATTTTTTGTTCTTATTTTAAAATTAATATATTTAAGCGCTTTTTCTAAATATACATCTTTACTAAGTGAATTAATTATTTTATTCCAATCACTTTGATAAAAAGAATTACCCTTAATTATACGATTATCCACAATTTGATTTTCTGTAAACAAAATTCCATTTTCTAAATCATTAACAAAGACAAGATATTTACTATCTTTTTTTATTACTTTAGTTATCCAAATTAACTTATTATTTTCCACTATACCTACCTATCCTTCGTAAAACCTATCCCACTAACTTCAGATGTTTGTGAAATGTACATGAAAGCACCTTCGTCAAGAGATTTAATATTCCCTCTAATAAAACTTACTTCACTACTTGTCATAACACAAATTATCATTTTAAGTTCATTACCTGTATATCCACCAACAGCTTCAACAATTGTCAAGCCACGATTTACATTTTCTAAAATAAATTGTTTAATAATATCAGGTTTAGAAGTAATAATAGAAACACTATAACTCCTAAATCCACCGAATACTACAGAATCAATCAATTTCCCCATTAACCAAACATAGATTGTTCCATAACAAATTGGTAATAAATTTTTCGCAAGAATACTCGCAATTAAAATTGTAATACCATCACATACAAATAAAGTAGCTGAATATGGAACATTAAAATATTTAAACATAATTTGTTCAATAATATCAATACCACCAGTAGATGCTCCATACTTAATAGCAATACCTATGCTAACACCACTTAATAATGCTGAAAATAAAACAATTATTAACATTCCTCCAATATTTGAACTTTCAATTGGTAAAAGTTCTGTAAATTTAACAATTCTAGCAAGTTCACCAAATAAGAAAGTATAAATAGGATAAGCAATAGCACAATACAAAGTTTTTAAAAAGAAATCTTTACTAATTAATGCTAAAGCTAAAACTAATAGTATAACATTGATTATCATCATAATTATTGATTCTATTATAGTATGATTTTCTGGGTTAATTAATACTCCAAATTTTTCAAGAATATTAATAAAGTTTATTGCTATACCACCGATACCACCAGTTACAAGTCCATAAGGAGATAAAAAGAAACTAAATGATAAGGCAAGACCCATAACACCAATATTAATGAAAATAAAATTTTTAACTTTTTTATTCATTTTTTTAAACATTTTCATCACCTTTTTTTAACCATTGTAAATAAGTTATTAAGAATTCGTCTAAATCACCATCTAAAACAACTTGTGGTTGATTACTTTCAACTGATGTTCTATGATCTTTAACTAAAGCATAAGGATGTAAAATGTAACTTCTAATTTGACTACCCCAACCATTTTCCATCATTTCACCAGCTGCTTCTTTTTTCT
This sequence comes from Bacilli bacterium, assembly GCA_045653225.1. Taxonomy (GTDB): domain Bacteria; phylum Bacillota_I; class Bacilli_A; order ML615J-28; family CAG-313; genus UBA1737. The sequence goes on along the minus strand of JAZOLP010000036.1, from coordinate 6,146 downwards.
TTTGTTCAATTGACTCATGTTCTTTTTGATAAAGTCTAGACTTTAACACTTGCATAGCTTTTTCTCTATTTTGAATTTGACTTCTTTGACTTTGAGAACAAACAACAATACCAGTTGGAATATGAGTTATTCTAACCGCAGAATCTGTCTTATTAATATGTTGACCACCAGCACCACTTGCACGATAAGTGTCAATTCTTAAATCCTCGTCTTTAATATCAATCTCAATTTCTTCATCAATATCAGGAATAACAGTACATGAAACAAACGAAGTATGTCTTCTAGATGCAGAATCAAAAGGAGAAATTCTTACTAAACGATGAACACCACCTTCACCTTTTAACATACCATAAGCATGACGACCATTCATACTAAATGTAACACTTTTAATTCCAGCTTCATTACCTTCTTGATAATCAATTAATTCAAATTTAAAATTATGACGTTCAGCATATCTTTTATACATACGATAAAGCATTAAAGCCCAATCTTGACTTTCTGTACCACCTGCACCAGGATGAAGTTCAATAATAGCATTTTTCTTATCAAATTCACCATTTAATAATAGTTCATTTTCAAATATTTTTAATTCTTTTTCTAAATTATTAATATTTTCTTCAACTATTAAATATAACTCTTCATCTTCTAATTCTAAAACTAAAGTAATTTCTTCTAGTTTAGAAAGCAATTCTTCATAAGTTTTTAAGTTTTCTTTTAACTCATTACAATCATTAATAATTTTTGATGCAACATGTTGATCACTTCAAAAGTCATCAGCCATCATTTTAGATTCTAAATCTTTAATTTTTAAAGTTAAATTATCATAATCGATAACTTTTTTTATTGCGTCAAGTCTTTTTGTAAAATCATCTTTTGCTTTAACAATTTCAAATTTTTCCATTATTAACCTCTTAATCTATTTAAATAAACAAGCTTAAGTTTCCTTAAGCTTGTATAAATTTATTATTTTCGACCACAACAATGTTTATATTTGCGGCCTGATCCACATGGACAAGGTTCATTTGGACCAACCTTTTTATTTTTGTTAACAACTGGTTTCTTCTTTCCATCATCATCACTAGAACCACCAGATGTACCAACAATTTTAGCAACTCTTTCACGTTCACCCATAGTTACTGGAATAAATCTACAGTTAACTAAAGCTACAGTTTGAGCTTCAATTGATTCAATCATGCGACTAAACATTTCAAAGCCGATTGCTTGATATTCACGAAGTGGATTAACTTGACCATAAGATTGTAATGAAACACTTTGACGAAGTGTACTCATTTGATCAATATGATCCATCCAATGTTTATCAACAACACTTAATAAATTACGTTTTAAGAATTCTTTATAGTTTTCAGGATCAGCATCTGCTTTTTTAGATTCAAGATTTGTAAGTAATACTTTATGAATAAATTCTTGAACTTCTGCAACAGTTTTCCCTTCAATTTCTTCAATTGAAATTGTAGTTTTAATTGCTTTTTGAGCATCAGTATCTCTACGTCTTGTAACAGTAAATGCGAAACGGCAATCAGGGTTTACACATTTAGTCGGAATACCATCATGAACTCTTTGTAATTTTTGACATTTTGGACAAGGAACATTAATGTAACCTTGATCAAAGTAACGAATTACAAATTCTTTCATAAATCTTACTGCGTCAATTTCTTCTGGATCAAGTGGATCTGCATAGTTTGCAATTTCACGATAACAAACATTTTCAATCATTTTAAGAATAGTAGCTTCAATATCATCTAAGAATAAAATATCTTTTCTTTGACCATAAATAACTTCACGTTGTTTTCTTAAAACTTCATCGTATTCAACAACACTCTTACGTCTGTCATAGTTTTGACCTTCAATTTTCTTTTGAGCACTTTCTACAACACCAGAGAACGGTTTATATTCAATTGGAGCCATTTCACCTGATGAATCTTTATCAGTAATCATTAATAACATTCTTTCTAGTCTATCGCCACCAAAACGAATTAATAACTCATCTTTAGTAGATAAATAGAATCTACTATAACCTGGGTCACCTTGACGACCAGAACGACCTCTTAACTGATTATCAATACGACGAGATTCATGACGTTCAGTACCTAAAACTGCTAAACCACCAAGTTCTCGTACTCCTTCACCAAGTTTAATATCCGTACCACGACCAGCCATGTTTGTTGCTATAGTTACAGCACCTTTTTCACCTGCATGAGAAATAATATCTGCTTCTCTAGCATGTTGTTTAGCATTTAATACGTTATGAGGAATACCTTTTCTTTTTAAAATATTAGAAAGTAGTTCACTTGTTTCAATAGAAATAGTACCTACTAGAATTGGTTGACCTTTTTCATGACGAGCTTTAATTTCTTCAGAAATAGCTTCATATTTTGCTTTTTCAGAAAAATAAATTAAATCTGGATCATCGATTCTTACAACAGGAACATTTGTAGGGATTTCTACAACTAACATGTTATAAATATCTCTAAATTCTTCTTCTTCGGTTTTAGCTGTACCTGTCATACCCGCAAGTTTAGCATACATTCTAAAGTAATTTTGGAATGTAATAGTTGCTAAAGTTCTAGTTTCTTTCTTAATTTCTACACCTTCTTTTGCTTCAATAGCTTGGTGTAAACCTTCACTCCATTGACGTCCATGCATTAAACGACCAGTAAATGGGTCAACAATAATGATTTGTCCATCTTGTACAACATAGTCTACTTGGTTTTTCATAATGAAATTAGCTCTTAAAGCGTTATTAATACGGTGTAATAATTCTACATTGCTAATATCATATAAGTTATCTAAATGGAAATATTCTTCAGCTTTTGAAATACCTTCAGGAGTAAGAGATGCATGTTTTGATTTTTCATCAACTTCAAAGTCAACTTCTTCAGAAAGACGTTTACAGAAAGTATTAGCTTGTTCATATAAGTTATAACCTTGTTTTGCTCCACCTGAAATAATTAATGGAGTTCTAGCTTCATCGACTAAAATTGAGTCAACTTCATCGACGATAGCAAAGAATAATTCAGGACGTTGAACCATATCTTCTTTATATACAACCATATGGTCACGTAAATAGTCAAACCCAAGTTCATTATTAGTTGAATAAGTAATATCACATGCATATTGAGCACGTTTTTCTTCACTACTATATTCTCTTAAGTTTAGACCTACTGTTAAACCTAAATATTTATGTACTTCACCCATTTCAGTAGCATCACGTGTAGCTAAGTATTCATTAACTGTAACAATATGAACACCTTTACCTGTTAATGCATTTAAATAAGCAACCATAACTGATGTTAATGTTTTACCTTCACCAGTTTTCATTTCTGCGATATTACCAAAATGCATTGCAGCAGCACCAATAATTTGAACTTTAAATGGAGTCATACCAAGAACTCTTGTAGCAGCTTCTCTTGCAGTAGCAAAAGCCTCAACCATAATAGAATCTAAAGATTCTCCATTAGCTAAACGTTCTTTAAATATATTAGTTTGATTTTTAAGCTCATCTTCAGTCATTGCTTTATACTTCTCTGCAAGCGCAATAACTTGATCAGCAATCTTTTCACATCTTGTTAATTCTTTATATGACGGGTCAAATAATTTTTTTAATCCTTTAAACATAAAGTCACCTCACATTATAATCTTTATTTATTTTACCATATTTTAATGATATTTTCAAGAAATAACCTTTAAAGAAAGAAAAGAAATTAAAATTAGAAACAATTTACATTTCTAATTTTAATTTCTACATTTTTTTATTCAAATAAAAACAATTATTTTTTTAAAAAACTTATACAAAAATAAATAAAATATCATATTTTAATAAATTATATCTTTTTGATTTTTTCCTCGTGTTCATTTAAAGAAAATAAACATCCACACCAATCTTGTCGATATAAATCATATTCTTTAGAAAGTCTGATACTCTCTTTATAACCATTTTCCTTTTTAAAATTAGAATACAAAAAGATCGACTTATTTTGATACATTGTTCCAAGTTCATTAATCCATTTACTACTTTTATATGGGCTCACGCTCATAACTGTAGAAAAATAATCATACCCATTTAAAGATGCGAAATCACTAAGTTTTTTTAGTCTAAACTCATAACATTTATAACATCTTAGCGAGCCTTCTTTTAAGGCAGTATACTCTTTTACAGCATTCAAATAAACCTCATAATCTTCATCAATCATTACAACATCAATATCTAAGCCCATCTTTTTAATTAATTCTAATTGAACATTATAACGCTTAATAAATTCTTCATGTGGATAAATATTAGGATTATAATAAAAAATTGAAATTTTAAAATAATCATTTAACATTTTTAAAACATAACTAGAACAAGGTCCACAACAAGAATGTAGTAAAAGCGAAGGTCTTTTTCCGCTATTTTTAATACTTTCTAATAACTTTTTAAATTCTAAATACTCATTCATTTTTATCAAACTCTTCTATTAATTTTAAATAATTGCTCACTTCTAAATAACCATTGTGGTAATAGTCTTTATCACCTATTAAAACACTTTTCATCCCTAGTTTAACAGGAGTTATAACATCATACTTATAATCATTTCCAATATAACAAATGTCAAAAACATTATATCCCATCATTTGATATTTTTTTAAATAAATATTAAATAGTCTATCACTAGGTTTTCTTACTAGATGATCACCAGAAGAAATAAGCTGTGTAAAGTATTTATCAATACCTAAGTTTCTTAATAAAACATTTAAACAATTTGAAGAAAACATGCTATTACTAAGTACACACATGATCACATTTTTGTTCTTTAAATAATCAAGTAATAAAACTATATTATTTTTTAATGAAGGTTTAAATATTTTATAAGAAAATTCAACTTCAATTTCATAAAAACTCTTATTAGTTTTTAGTCCATATAAATCTCTTAAATAATTAAATAATGATTCGAAATTAAACTCTAAACTAACACTTTCACGTTCATTGATTATAAGTAACATATCTTTAATAAAAGAAAGATAGTCTTCAAATGGTTCCTTAACATCCAAAACATTTTCATACAAATAAATATATCCATTTATAGCATCATACCAGTTGCCATCAAGTAAAGTACCACCAACATCAAATATTACTATTTTAGGTAATTCCACTATATTCACCTCAATAACTTTTTTTTCTTTAATATATTTTATCATATAACTTATTTTAATACAAAATATTTAAACAAAAAAAGAACCAATTCAAATGAACTGGTTCCATTATTTATTAATCTAATGATTCTAAAAGACCATAGCCTCCGTTATCACGTTTGTATACAACTGCAACTTTATTATTCTCTTCATTTTTAAATAAAAAGAATTTATGATCTAATAATTCCATTTGAGTGATTGCCTCATCAGTACTCATAGCCATTAAGTCTACTTGTTTAACACGAATTGTTTCTTGTTTTTCAACTGGTTGATCAAGTTCTTCTTGTTTTTCTTGGAAGTACATAGATACGCCTTCACGTTTTTTAATAAAAGCATTTAACTTTTTCTTATAACGAATAAGTTGTTGTTCAATTTTATCTACAGCTTGATTGATTGCAGCATATAAAGTGTCGCCCTTGCATTCAGCACGTAAGATAACTTGTTTTAAAACAATTGTAATTTCTGTTGAGTTTTTTCCTCCTTTTTCTGCACATAAAACATTAACATTTATGTGTTCGCTTTCATTAAATAATTTGTCAAGTTCCATAACCTGTTTAGTGATGTGCTCTTTTACATTATCACTCATCTTTACAGATCCTTTAGTTCTGATGTTAATTTTCATAGAAAGCCTCCTTCTGTAAGAAAAATATTTTACTTCTTACATATATATTTTACCACATGAAAAAAAGTTTGTAAAGTATTTATTTAAATTTTTAACCTATTATAATAAAATAATATTTTTCATTTTCTATATTCAAATAATCCATAAAAGATTCAAACTCATAGTAGTTTTTAAACCAAAAAATACTAATATTTTCAATTAATAATAAATGTAATATATTATTTTTTATAATTAATTCTTTTTCTTTATTTTCAAATTTTAAATAGCAACTATATCCAATTAAAAATGAATTAAACTCAACAATATTACTAATATCCAAACCTATAAACTTTAT